>CAYGIL010000056.1:0-3995 GCA_964349965.1 uncultured Candidatus Saccharibacteria bacterium
ATATGGTATAATGAACGTGTATGAAAAATACACGTTTTATTATTGTGTTTATTGCATTATTTGCACTAGCGGCATTTTTCGGAGCTAAAACACCTGAAACAAAAGCGGCTTTTGATTGTTTAACCTTAACTTCTGCTTCAAGTCAAGCTGACAAGGATTATTGTAAAAACGAACTTAGCCAGATCGAGGCGGAGCTCGCAAAGCTTTTGGATTTGCAGAAACAGCAGGCGAAGCAGACCGGTACGCTTAAGGGTGATGTGGATTATCTAACTAGTCAAATAAATGCTCTCAAGGCCAAAATAAAGGCTAGAGGGCTTGTTATTGCTCAAATACAGGTTTCAATTAAAGAGAAAAATAACAAGATCAAAACCCTTTCGAGCAAGATCGAACGAGAACATCAGGCTCTCGCAAAGCTTCTCCGAAATACTAACGAGTTTGATAATGAAAATATCGTACATATAGTCCTTTCGGATGCAAGTATTTCTGATTTCTATAGTGACCTCGAAGCATACGCTTCTATCAAGCAAGCGGTCAAGAATTCTGCTGACGTGATCCGAGGTATAAAGAGCCAGACAGAAATCGCCAAGCAAGATCTTGAAAAGAAGCAAGACGCAGAAACCGATGCGAGGGATGAATTAGAAAATGCTCAGAAAAAAGTAGCCCTTTCAGAAACAGAAAAAAAGAACCTCCTTGCTGCAAGTAAAATGCAAGAGAGCGCCTACCAGACACTTGCAGCGCAGAAACGTGCCCGAGCAGACAAGATCCGTGCCGCGCTTTTCCCACTTGCTGGTGTTTCTAAGGGTATTCCGTTTGGTACTGCTCTTACTTTTGCCAATGCAGCCGCGGCAAAGACTGGCGTTGATCCAGCATTTCTCTTAGCTATTTTGACCCAAGAGAGCAATCTTGGAGCTAATGTAGGTCAATGCTACCTAACAGATCCTGTTACCGGAGCGGGGGCGGGTAAAAATACTGGAACTCCATTTGTAAATGTTATGAAGCCGACACGTGACGTAGCGCCATTCCTCGAGATTACAAAAAGACTTAGCCTCGATCCGTTCAAAACCCCAGTATCATGCCCGATTGTGGGTGTAGTTGGTTACGGTGGGGCGATGGGTCCTGCACAATTTATTCCTTCAACATGGAAAATCTTTGAGACTCGACTTCAAACCGTACTTGGACATACTGCGAACCCATGGGAACCAGAAGATGCATTTATGGCTTCTTCTATGTATCTAACTGACCTAGGGGCGATAGGGACAAGTGCTGCCGCGCAGGCAAAGGCAGCCTGCCGATATTACGGTTCTGGTGGTTCATCATGTACATACAGTAATAGTGTCACAAGCCTAAAGGCCAAAATACAGGCAAACATAGACATCCTCCAAGCCCCATAAATGTCAAGGATGCCCCTTGGCACAGCAAGCCAAAAGGCATCTTTGACATTGTGTTTTTAGTAAAAGTGTGCTATCATATATAAATCATGAAAAAAGATACACATCCAAAATCAAATCTAAAAACACCTGCGATTTGTGCATGTGGCGCAGAGTTTTCTGTGATTTCAACTATGCCTGAAATTAGGGTAGAGATCTGCAGTAACTGCCATCCATTTTTTACTGGTAATGAAAAGATCATGGATACCGCAGGGCGTGTAGAACGATTCAACAAGCTCCGGGCTCTCTCTTCTTCAAAAAAGAAGAAGTAAATGAGCTTGTTGTCATGGATCTAGAGGAATTAAAAAAAGATCATAATACGAACTACCTCGCAACTTCACTTGAAAAGATTATTCGTGAGGAGGCTGAAGTGCGCGAAATGCTAGCAGGTGATGAGAGTCTGCACGAGCTCGCTGCCAAGGAACTCAAAACTATCCAAGAAGAGCGTGAGCGACTCGAACAGCAACTTCAAGATATCTTAGATAAAGAAAAGAAGGAAGATGAATCCCCAAATGAAATAGTTCTCGAGGTCAGAGCTGGTGCCGGAGGTGACGAAGCATCTCTTTTCGCCTGGGAACTCGCGCATATGTACGAGAGGTTCGCTGAGTCTGAGGGCTGGGATTGGAAAACAAATTACGAATCTAAAAATGATATTAGCGGATACAAGGAAGCGAGCTTTGAGATCAAAGGACCTAATGTGTATCAGAAAATGCGTTATGAAACCGGAGTGCATCGCGTGCAACGCATTCCAGCTACGGAGAAGAACGGCCGAGTGCATACCTCTACTGCTTCGGTTGCGGTACTTCCGATCCGAAAAAAAGTAAAATTTGAAATCAATCCGGCCGATATCGAGATGGAATATTCTCGTTCTGGTGGAAAGGGAGGCCAAAACGTCAACAAGGTTGAAACGGCAGTACGACTCATTCACAAGCCGACCGGTATCGATGTTCGTTCGACGAATCAGCGCAGTCAGCAGGCCAACCGCGAAAGCGCTATGGCCATACTCTCTGCCAAACTGCAGCAGCTCGAAGAAGAAAAAGAAGCAAAGAAATACGCAGGTGAACGCAAGAATCAGATCGGAACCGGTGACCGCTCAGAAAAGATCCGCACCTACAATTTCCCTCAGGATCGCCTCACAGACCACCGTATCAAGAAATCTTGGCACAATTTACCGAAAATAATGGAAGGGGAAATGACACCTATATTCGAATCCCTCGAGTCAGGCGTCGTAAGTGACGAAGCGGAGGAATAAACTCTAATTTGAAATTTCTTTAAAGAGCTGATATATTAATCTCATACGTTCTTTTTAGAAAAAACTGCTCGCCAGCCCTAGGCGAGCTTAACCCAGCAAAGGAGAAAACGCGATGTCTCAAAAAACACTTTGGAAAGTGTTTTTTTGCGTGTGTTTCTTGGCCCAGGGGGTACAGGGCCAAACACACGCCACAGCGCCGTCGCCCTCGGCACGGCGCTGTGTGGCTGAGGTCTCAGCCATGGGTGGCCAGACTCATGGCGAAACTGAGGTTGAAATTCGGACGAATCTCAAATGTTTCGCTCGAATTTCTATGTTTGCCGACTACCTTCAGGTCGGCAAGCATTCTGGTTTGGATGGAGGTTTAAAGTTTGAAATCCTCCACCGGACATGGTTGGAGGTGGATGCTTTGGTTGGCCTAGATCGTCTAGGTAAGACCAAGGCATTTATTGGGGCCGAAGCAAAAGCTAAATTCCGTGGATGGCACGCTGGTGCCACTGGAATACTTAGTGGACGCTTTGGCCGAGCGCTTGAGCTTGAAGTACTCAAGTTGCTCGGCGATAACGTAGGCTTTGGTCCCGGCCTACGTATCACCCCAGAGGGGACCCAAATTTTAGCCAAGGTCACTTTTTCAATCAAGTGACTTTGGTCGAGGTGTACGCGAGTTTTGACTTGCGTACACCTTTTTACGTTTATGCACACTTCTACTCTTCTTTGCTTTCTTGACCCAAGTGTGGTATACTTAAGGGGTAGTTTCTCGATAGCCTTTGTGTGAACAGTTTGTTTTTGTCGGCACTCGTTTTGCGAATGTGGACAAACATAGTGCAGCCAATTGAGCGACCAGATCTACGTCTCGGGTGACCGGGACATTATAATTATTTTTTGCCCGATTTTTCAAAAACGGGAGAAATAAAAAGTATGGCTACAAAGCTATATGTAGGGGGTCTCCCTTACGCAACGCAAGATGCTGCTCTCAAAGAGTACTTCTCGCAAGCTGGTAATGTTGTATCAGCTGTTATTATCATGGACAAGATGTCCGGTCGTTCAAAAGGTTTCGGTTTCGTTGAAATGGCAACACAGGAGGAAGCACAAAAGGCTATCTCTATGTTCAACGATCAGGAGTTTGAAGGACGCAAGCTTACGGTTAACGAAGCTCGCCCTATGGAAGCTCGACCACCACGAACTGGTGGTTACTCAAACGGTGGTGGACGCCGAGAATACTAATCTTTAGTATTTGAAAGTTCAAACAAAGGGTCCTCGCAAGAGGGCCTTTTTGTTTGCGTAAAAGCTTTATTTTTGGTATCGTATGTGCACCAGAG
>CAYGIL010000057.1:0-3985 GCA_964349965.1 uncultured Candidatus Saccharibacteria bacterium
AGCTTAGCGCGACAAATGGCGAATTGAAGATTGCACGAGCTCGAGAGCGACCAGAGGATGTCAGCAAACTGTTCGGGTGGTAATCATTGACCTAAGCGGCCGTTTCGCTCGCAACCCAGGCACCACAATTGAAAACCGCCTTTTGGCGGTTCAATGGTGGACTCTAGCATAACATTCTGGAACTCCTTTGCCCTAGAATGCCGTCAACTAGCGAGAATCCTACAGGAGGGCGAAAATGAGCTGACCAAGAGTCCCTTGGTAGTTATCAGACAGACTACTCTTAGGGATTAAAACTCTATTAGCCAATACTGGTATAGAATTAACTTCACATGGAGCAAAATGAAATTAAACGCAGAATTGATGTGGCATTGGACAGATTGTATGAACTAGACCATTTTCTTATTGATAACAACCTCTGCGAGAGGTGTATTAATCACCGATTTGCGCTCCACTTACAAAACCAATTTACTGATCATTTTGTTGACTGCGAGTACAATCGGTCTCATATAGGAAACGCAAATGATCAAAAGCGTATTTTAGGTGTTGAGAACGGTAATTATGTGGACATCATTGTTGGATTGCGTTCACGCTTACCCCAAGATGATTTTATCTGCTTTGAGACAAAGAAACATAACAATGTTGATCAGTTCGGAATAGAGAATGATAGAAGAAAGTTACAGATTCTCACGGGCGGTGGACAATTTGAATACAAATATGGTTTTAGAGTAGTTTTCGGCTCGACACGAGAGACAGTATTGATTGAAGCGTACCAACGAGGTGATCTTATCGAATGGATTTGAGCATGGTGTACTGAGGCACCGTTAGCTCCGGAAAAGTGCTACAATTATTTTACGTATGCAAACAAAGAGCACGTATTTCAGTAAGATAACGACTGACTTAACGGTGCTTGCTCATGTGATTGAAACAAAGAACAAGCTTTCTCTAACAGACGAAGCGAAGTGGGCTGAGGATTTTTTCAAAGACCTCCTTAACAAGGTTTACGGTTACAATCTGATCAATCTTAATGAGAGCGAGCAAAACTCCGCAGGTATAGATTTGGGTGATAAGGCGAAACGTATTTGTATTCAGGTAACAGCAACTAATGATTCTGAGAAGATAAAAGATACTCTCGCCTCATGTGACAAACACAGGAGATACGAGAGCTACGACGAGCTTTACATTCTGATAATCGGTTACAAGAAAAAGTACACAGCCAGCTTCTCTTCCAAATTCCCTCGATTCACTAAAGAGGCGTGTATCTGGGACATTCGTAATTTACTGGCGAAGATACGCTCACTCTCTCCAGAGCAAATGAAGGAAGTGGCGGACTTTATCGATAGTCAACTCACAGGGGTGATTGTCATTGACCCAACGGAGCTATCAGAAGAAGATATTTCAGCAATAATCGATGTACTCGCTGATTACACAAAGAAAGATTTAGACAGCGAGCTAAAAGATTCACAGCAAAAATATAAGCTCGTGAAGCGTGATGAAGATTTCATCACGCGTAAGAATGACTTGAACAACGTTGATGAGGTGCTCTTTAACGGGGAGATTCGTCCAAGCTTGCAGTATGACAAGCAGATAGAGACCTTTCTTGGAAACCCCATAAACGCGGGATACCAGAAAAAATATTTTGCTTTTGCCGAAGCGATACAGAAAAAGTATTCAGAAAATAGCGACTCACTATCAACCATTGGAGCGTTATTTGGTTTTGTGTTTGACGAAGTAATTAACTATGAGAATCGTAACGATATCGACGACCAGAAACTACTGATTGTTTTGCATAATATGTATTTCAATTGTGACATTGGCAACAATCCTTCTTAAAATGTTAAAGCCTACTAAATACATGAATATGGAAGTCTCGTTGCCAGCAATAAGTTGCGAGCTCTTAAAGATTTTTAAGAGAGACAAAACGCTCCCATACACAGACTTACTTAACAGAGTAATCCAAAAGAAAGGTGTAGGGGCTAAGACGGTCTTCCTCCCTGCCTTGAGCTTCTTATTCTTGCTGGGCAAGGTCGAGTACCACGAAAAGACAGATATAATCGAATTTAGGAAATGAAACTCAAGAAAATTTATTCTAATAAGGACTCCATGACACCTATCCGTTTCAATGCGGGCTTCAATGTTGTATATGGAGATGTAGAGGCAAGAGAGGGTGAACAAAATGAGCATAATCTTGGCAAGACATCACTAGTGCACCTGATAGACTTTCTTCTACTAAAAAAGGTGACTAAGAGCCATTTCTTGGCGAAATACAAATCAAAATTTAAAGACTGGATTTTTTATCTTGAGATTGAGTTGAGTGTAGGAAATTATTTGACCATACGAAGGTCTGTAGACACCCCAAATCTTGTTTCTTTTAAATCCCATGTTTTGCCGGATCAAGATTTTTCAGTAGTCGAAGAATGGGACAATAAAAACGTTAGAATGGCGTCGAGAAAAGAGACTGACGCCGTGACTATGCTAGAAAATTACCTCGGTTTCAACGTCTTGCAAAATTACAGTGCTAGACACTTTTTGGCATATCTCCTCCGAACTCAATATGACTACACTAGCCCTTTTAAGATGAGCCAATTTGAAGGTCTAGATGTTGATTGGAAACCACAACTATTTGGTCTGTTGGGATACAAAGAGGAAGAGGTTTTTAAGAAATATCGTCTTCAGTACGAAATCAAGAATTATGCTGAACTACTCAAGACTGTCTTAGGTAATAAGAAAAGCAGTAGCCGAGATTCTTACAATCTGAAGGCTGCAATAGCAGAAAAGGAAAGGGAACGAGAGATCATTTTGGAGCAAATAAACAAGTTCGACTTCTATATAAGAGAGAAGAAGCTTAATAAGGAGCTTGTTGAGGAAACAGAAGCAAAAATCAGCAAGTTAAACTCAGAAAGGTATCGATTAGACTACGAGATAAAAAGAATAAGAGAATCTCTCGAAAGTCACATTACTTTTGACCTCAAGGAAATTGAGGAAGTCTTTGCGCAGACGAATATCTTCTTTCCGGAACAGCTAAAGAAAGGCTATCAGGATCTGCTGGATTTCAACACAAGTTTGTCTAATGAGCGAGCAAAATACTTGAAAGAAGATCTGAGTGTCAACCTTGTTATTATAGAAACCATTTCTACTGAACTAAGGAAACTTAATCAGGACAAGGAGGAGGTTTTGGCGTTCCTTCGTGATACCGATACTTTTTCTAAATACAAAGCTTTCCAAGGCGAAATCTTTAAACTTGATGAGCAGATTGGTCAGTTTAGATTGAAGTTACAGTCACTTGGTACTGCTGAAAATTATGAGAAGAAGATTGAGGAGCTCAAGATTGAGTCTCGAGAAACCGCTATTGAGGTTAAGAAAGTTATTGATAGCGGGAGCGAGATTTTTGGATATATCAACTCAATCTTTAAGGATATTTTTAAGAAAACGATGGGTCAAACAGCACTAATCATCGTTCGTCCCAATCAAGAAGGAAATCCTGAATTTGAGGTCATTACTCTAGATGACAAAGAGGCAGATCAACTTACCGGACAAGGTGATGGATATACTGCGACTAAAGTTCAGTGTTCAGCTTTGGTGCTGGCTATCTTGGCAACTTACAGCAAGGAAAAGTTCTTCAAGTTTGCATATCACGATGGCTTGGTGGAAAGCTGGGGTGTTCGTCCTAAACTCAATTTCTTCAAAGAGATTAGGCAGTTCTGTGAGACTAGCAAAATCCAATACATCATTAGCGTTATAAAAAGTGACGTTCCTAATGGTTTTCAGTTTACAGATGAGGAAATTGTTGCGACTCTCACTCACAAAAAGCCATTGTTCGGATTCAGCTTTTAGCTTCTAGGCTAAAAGAGCGATTGCTGACAAATGCTGACATTTACCAGTTCGTGATTGTTAGCAAAGGTTAGCATTTCTCATTATCCAAACTGTTGAGAAAGGTTGCGAGTCGAGTCCCTTACAAAACCTGACATTTGCTAACAAACGCTAGCAA
>CAYGIL010000058.1:0-1647 GCA_964349965.1 uncultured Candidatus Saccharibacteria bacterium
TTTTCTTGATTCTAAAAATCTACAAAATTTTGATCGACAGCAGTTTGAAGGGCGTATCGAAAAACCTATAGCAAAGAAAAGCATATTAGGACTCAGTATCGTTTTTATGATTATCATCCTTGTCTTTGGGGGGCGCCTCGTACACCTTCAGATCAACAAAGGTGAAGCGTACTTTACGAGGAGTGAGAATAATATCCTAGAAAAAGATATTCTCTTTGCTGATCGTGGGATCATTTATGATCGTAACAAGATAGAGCTCGCATGGAATAAAAAGATAGATTTTGATCTCTCAGACTTGGAGACGGATCTGTCTACTAAAAACGTTTCTTCGGTGAGGGCATATATTTCTCCTGGATTTTCTCATCTGCTTGGTTACGTGAGTTATCCGAGCAGGGATAAGAGCGGCAACTTCTGGCAGGAAGAATTTATCGGCAAAGATGGCATTGAAAAACAATACAATGATAGGTTAAAAGGAGAAAATGGTTCTAAGATAATAGAAACAAACGCTCTCGGTGAGACGTATTCTGAAAACACTGTAAACGTACCTAAGAAGGGTGCCGACCTTGTGACATCGATCGACTCCCGGATCCAAGGCGAATTGTATAACCTCATAAAAAGCTTGGCAGAAAGTGCACCGTATCAGGGTGGGGCTGGAGTGATCATGGACGTTCAAAATGGCGAGGTAATAGCACTTACGAGTTATCCTGAATACAATTCTGAGGTTTTATCACTTGGAGAAGATCGTGAAGCGATCAACGGATACATCACGGATAAAAGAAAATTCTTTCTTGATAGGACGATCTCTGGGTTGTATACTCCTGGATCTATCGTAAAGCCAATACTTGGCCTCGGAGCGCTCGTCGAAGGTGTGATAGATGAAAACAAAAAGATCTTGTCGACGGGTTCGATCGCTATTCCAAATCCTTATGATCCAAAACAGGAAACTGTATTCAAAGACTGGCGTGTGAACGGTTGGACCAACATGGCAGAAGCTATCGCCGTATCATCAGACATTTATTTTTATGCGATCGGTGGGGGATACAAAGATCAGAAAGGCATGGGTATCGCCAACATAGAAAAGTACAGCAAGATGTTTGGTATTGGGTCGCCTACGGGTATAGATCTCCCAGATGAAAAGCAAGGAGTGATTCCGAGTCCTTCGTGGAAAGAAAAAAACTTCAAGGGTGACATCTGGCGCATAGGAGACACTTATCATACCTCGATCGGACAGTATGGATTTCAGGCGACTCCTATGGAGATGATGCGGGCTACTGCGGCACTCGCGAACAGGGGTACCTTACTTACCCCGCATGTCCTACTCGGTGATACCGATAAAGAAAAGTTGACTTCAAGTTTAGAGATTCCTAAAAAATACTTTGACATCATTCACGACGGTATGAGGCAGACAGTGACCAACGGCACTGCCGTCTCACTCAATGTGCCCTACGTGAATGCTGCGGCCAAGACTGGTACTGCGCAGGTCGGTATAAGTAAGAATAGGGTTAACTCTTGGGTTGTCGGATTTTTCCCGTATGAAAATCCAAAGTATGCTTTTACTGTGATGATGGAAGCGGGACCCACCGAAGGAGCTAGTAACGCTGCTTCGGTTATGCGAGGATTGTTTGATTGGATGTATTGGAAAACTCC
>CAYGIL010000058.1:1747-3950 GCA_964349965.1 uncultured Candidatus Saccharibacteria bacterium
TGCTAAAACTGCAATGATACCGATAACGACCAAGATTTCTATAAGCGTAAAACCTTTGTTTTTATTAACTCTATTTGAGTTCATAAGTTTCTAGTTATTAACTATACTAATTTCGACTAGCTTTTATAATATGTCTAGTATCCTACTCTCTCGACTGTAACTTGTAAAGGGTGATTGTTTTTATAATATTTCTTCCCAGGAAACAAGGGACAGGTCAGATGCGTTAACTTTTACCTCGAGTTTTGTCGTTGCATTCATAAAAACACCCGTAGTATTTATTATTATTGGGTCTACAGCAGGGTTGATCAAGAGGATGTTGCATGTATCTGCGCCGCTTACGTTTATGGACTCACTGCCCGCGTAACTCGGATTTTCTGCAAGTTTGAGTAGGGCAGTATCTACACAAGCTTCAGCCAAAGTAGAACTTCTTTTCTTTAATTCAGAATCGAGAATGTCAGATCGACCGTAGAATCCAGTGAGGCCGAGGTTGGTAGCAATCAAGAGTAAGATTACCGACAGTATAATAGTCGACATGAGTGCGGCAAATCCGGATTTTCTTTTTATATTTTCATTTTTCATTTGCGTAAATACTTGGTTATCGTAAAATTCGATCCGTCTATCGTCCCCGATGCTTTTATGCCTGACGGTCCAGTACCTGAAGCCGCTATAAATTCAAAATTTAAAGCGGAAACTGATACATTGTCAGTTGTGATAGGCAGGTAGCTCGAATCAGAGCAAGCGCCGAAAGATCCTTCTCTGATTTTTATCTTATTAGCGTGGAGGCAAATTTCTACGTTACTTCCGTCATACTTTGTAAGTCTTAGATTGTTAGTAATACTCGAAGTTGGAACTATCACGGTCTGTGCCCCCGTTAATGCCCAATCTATTTTGCGTAATACAAAGTTGCCTTCTTTTTGTGTAGTGTTTTTAAAACTCAAATCATCCGAATTATCTATAATTTCAAAAGCGGTAATAAAAGCAGCTCCCATGAGCAGAGAAAATAATGCTATGTAGATGATGACTTCTATTAAAGTAAAGCCCTGTGTTCTTTTTTTCATTTTATGATCCAGTTACTTTTGCGATATACCCCTTGTCGTTAGTAGGTACGGACGCAAAATAAATATAATTTTCTTCACAATCCATTGTGGTACCGCTACCTCCTGGGGTCGGCATGGGGGTTGCATATTGAGTTAAGTTGTAAGAACTATCTTGTTTTAAAACTTGGAAATCATCGTTTGTTAAAAGGAAAACTAAATAATCACGAACAGTTATGCCGTTCACGCTTGTATTACTACCGCCACTAACAATGTTTTTAGAATTAAATACTGGAAGAGTTGTTGTAGAATTTTCTTTATTTAAGATATACAACTCGCTTCCATTTAACAGAGTTCGTCCAAGGTATAAAGCATTACCAACTACAGCTAAGCTTTTACCATTTCCATTATTTCCACCCCCACCTGGGGCATCAAATTGTCCTACTTGCGTAGGTGAGTTTGCATTACTTATATCTATGACCTTTAATTCTTCATTGTTTGGTGATGCAACATAAGCAAAATTATCTTTTACATATATAGAATTGACTCCATTCCCAATACTTAATCCTCCGAGATAAATGGGGTTTGTGGGACTACCACCGGCACCTCCTCCACCAACATCGATAATGTTAAATTCTGGGCCACTGTTTGTTTTAGCAAGACCTAAATATAAGACACCATTTTTATAGAAGGTAGCGGTACCTATCGCTTGGCCGGCATTACCTGTTACTCCAGGAATTTTTAATTTCCCTATGACTGTCATTGTACTAATATCAATAACTTGCAATTGTGAACATGACAAATTTTCTGAGCATGTATTATAATTTGCGCCATTGGCATTTGCCAAGTATGCATAATTATCAGCTACTGCTACAGCATTGAATCCAGCTTTTACGGTTGGATTATTATCTGTACTGTTTAAAAATATTGGTTTGACCGAAGGATCACTTACATCAAATTTAAAAAAATTCGGATTATTATTCCCATTTGAATTATTAACAACTACATATAAAATATGATCATTGATATCAATATCTCCTATGGGAAAACCGCTCGAAGTATCTGAGGGAACAAGCATGTCTCTACCAAATTCATAAGACGTAAGAAACGGAGAGGTCCAGTCACCAGCGAGTACAGAACTGCACGTGTCACCACCGCTCACCCCGTCT
>CAYGIL010000059.1:0-3871 GCA_964349965.1 uncultured Candidatus Saccharibacteria bacterium
AAACAAATAATTCACAAGAAGTAGAAGATATTGTTAATGAATTTCTCTCAAAACTCTGATATACTCACTCCATGCAAGACGTCGCTCTGTATCGTAAATATCGTCCAAAAACCTTCAAGGAAGTCGTTGGTCAGGATCACATCGTAGAGCCGCTCAAGGCTTCAGTAGAAGCTGAGACAGTCTCTCATGCATACCTATTTGTCGGTACCCGTGGTACAGGCAAGACTTCCGTTGCTCGAATCTTTGCGCGAGAGATCGGGGTATCTACAAATGACTTATATGAGATAGATGCTGCATCGAACCGTGGCATAGAAGACATCAAAGAACTTCGTGACGGCGTTCGGGTTTTACCGTTTGATTCTAAATACAAGGTATACATCATAGACGAGGTGCATATGCTTTCGAAAGATGCTTGGGGTGCACTTCTCAAAACTCTCGAGGAGCCACCGAAACACGTTATCTTTATCCTCGCAACCACCGAGCTTCAAAAGGTTCCAGATACGATCATTTCACGCTGTCAGGTGTTTACCTTCCGTAAAGCGAGCGAATCAATAACTAAGAAGATGCTGGTGAATGTTGCTAAGAAGGAAGGGTACGACCTCGATGTCGGAGCGGCAGAACTCCTCGCGATCCTCGCTGACGGGTCATTTCGTGATGCACTTGGAGAGCTTCAAAAAGTCCTAAACTTTTTTGCAAAAGACTCGAAAGGAAGTGAAAGCAAGAAAGTAATAAAAATAGAAACAGGAGATGTTGAAAAGATCACTGGAGCGCCGAAGGGAACCTTGGTGAATGATTTCCTTTCTGCTGTCGCGCGTAAAGACCTTGAAAAGGGAATTGCGACCGTGCGAAAGGCATCGGAAGCCAGTATCGATATGAAGTTGTACTTCAAACTCATCGTGCAGAAATTCCGTATGGCGATCATCCTGCGATACGTACCGAAACTCAAAACAAACATAGAAAAAGATCTGAGTGAAACTGATCTAGAATTTTTACAGACTCTTATCAAAGAAGATAAGGAAGGAATGATCCGATCTCCCGCGCTTTCAGTGCTTCTCGATGAATATCAAAACATGGATAACGCCTTTATCTCCGAACTTCCGCTCGAGCTTACGTTGATTAGGATAGTTGGGGAAGAGAAGTGAAATTTTAGGTAAATTATGCTAATCTAAGTTTGTTTATAAGTAATTTATCCTTAAAGCTGGGGGATCGTCTAATGGTAGGACCGTGGCCTTTGAAGCCATTAATTTTGGTTCGAATCCAAATCCCCCAGCTTTGTGGATAAGTAAAAGATAGCAGACAGCACCTAGAGCACTGTCTGTCTATAGTTAATTCTAGTTTATTCGTGCTACAATCATCCTACATGCTTAACTTTAGAGACCCCATAGGTCATACAGATCATAAAGAATTACAGGCGAGTAATACGAACCAAAAGCTCAATTGGCTTCGGGCAGCGGTGCTCGGTGCGAACGACGGCATCGTTTCTACGGCGGCGATCATTGTTGGAGTTTCTGGGGCTTCAGATTCGTTGAATTTTATTTTAACTGCCGGCATAGCTGGTATGTCTGCGGGGGCACTTTCGATGGCAGTTGGGGAATATGTATCGGTAAGTACGCAACGCGATACGGAAAAAACAATGCTCGAAGTAGAGCGTTATGAGCTCGAGCATTTCCCCGAAGAAGAACTCGAAGAGCTCGTACAAATATACGAAGGTAAAGGCCTCTCGCGTACGACGGCAGAAGTCGTAGCCAAAGAGCTTACGGAAAAAGACGCTTTTGCTGCGCATGTTGACGCAGAGCTCGGCATCGACCCGGACGACCTCACAAATCCACTTCATGCAGCATACGCTTCCGCGCTTGCATTTTCTTCGGGAGCTCTAGTTCCGATACTTGTAGTAGTGTTTTCGCCTCAGTCACTTCGTTTGCCGTTTACTTTTGCGGCAGTAATCCTCGCTTTACTCCTCACTGGTTTTCTTAGCGCAAAAACTACCGGTGCTAATACCAAGAAAGCGATGATCCGAGTAGTATTCGGAGGAGTGCTCGCGATGCTCATAACTTTTGCAGTGGGCAAAGTATTTGGCGTATCAGTTTTATAAAAACGTGTTATAATTGGCTTGTGATTTTGTAAATAAAAATTAAATATTTATAAATAATTTAAAAATAATATGGAACAATCAAAGTTAGAGAAAATGTCAAAGTATGCTCCGGTAGTAGTGCGTGTCGGTATTTCACTCGTAGTTTTGTGGTTTGGTACGCAGCAAGTACTCGACACGGAATCCTGGACACGTCTCATCCCGGAATGGGCGACTGCGACCTCTGGTATGAGTGCAGCGACGCTTGTATATATAAACGGTGTATTTGAACTCATTTTCGGCACGCTTTTGCTTCTCGGACTTTTTACACGTGTTGTAGCGGGCTTGATCGCGCTTCACATGATCCATATCACTTTTACCGTAGGATACAACGGTGTTGGTGTGCGGGATTTCGGTCTCACGATGGCTGCGATCTCTGTATTTCTCGGAGGCGTAGATGCATGTTGCTTAGATCGTTATTTATCAAAACCAAAATTTAACTAATGCTAAAGAAGCTAGTAGTAGTTTTTTATGTTCTCGTATTTATATTTAGTGCTGGTGCAGCGTATGCACAGGTTGCAAATTCTGGATTTGTGTCTGGGAATATTTGGTATTCCAAAGATTCTTTCCAAGAAGGCGACAAGATAAAGATTTATACTTTTATCTTTAATCCTAATGACCGAGAACTTCGCGGTACAGCCAGCTTTTATGACAAGGATACAGTTTTAGGTAAGAAGGATTTTAGGATTGCCTCACAGAGTGCCGATGACGTTTCTATAGACTGGACGGTATCAGTCGGAAGTCACAGTATTTATGCCAAGATAGAGAATCCAAAAATTTTAAATTCAAAAGGCGCTCTAGAAGACGCAGAACTGAAAGACACGCAAACCAAGTCTAGCGTATATACAATCAAGAAAAAGGTAGATACCAAAGATGATAAAAGTGAAACCAGTACCAGCGAATCAGGCCAAGAATCCGCTACTTCGCTCAAGAGCATACAAAACAAAATAGAAGAAAATACTCCGACTTTTATCTCGAGTCCGATCATCTCTCTTACGAGCTCGCTCGAGAATTCTCGTATTGCTATGCAAGCTGTGGGTGAAGAGAAGAAAGTAAGTATGAGAGAAGACCTCGATCGTTTGAAATCATCCGACGAAACAAAAGAAAACAATATTTTTCTAAAACCTTTTAAGTATGTAGAGTTGTTTGCTCTTACAATATTTAATTTTATTGTAAGTACTCACATATTCTTCTATATAGCCTTAATCTTGATCATCTTCTTGGTTTTTAGGTGGGTTTGGATGCGATTTTTATAAATCCCGCTTTTCGTGTAATATAAGGGTATGCTACCAAGGGTCATCGCAACGGCTGTGCTGTTTTTGAGCATATTTTTCATGCCTTTTTGGGTATCTTTTATAATTGCTCTCTGTGCAATGATGTATTTTAGGTATTTTTTCGAAGCATTGATCCTTTTCTTCATAGGGGATTTGATGTACGGAACAAATGAACCGAAATTTTTCGGTATCACCTTTGTACTCACACTGACTGCGTGTATACTGTTTGCGTGTGTTGAATTTATGAAAACAAGATTAAAATACTATCCTTAGATGTTACGAAGAATACTAAAATCAAAAAGAGCGCAAAAGAGATCTTTCGTAGAGCCGGATGAGATTTTTCTTGATTCTAAAAATCTACAAAATTTTGATCGACAGCAGTTTGAAGGGCGCATCGAAAAACCCATAGCAAAGAAAAGCATACTAGGACTCAGTATCGTTTTTATGATTATCATCCTTGTCTTTGGAG
>CAYGIL010000060.1:0-3821 GCA_964349965.1 uncultured Candidatus Saccharibacteria bacterium
GGGTTAAACTACTCCGTAAAAACCTTCCTTATCTTTTTTGAAATATTTTGAGTTAACGAGATTTACTAAAATAGTATTTTTCTTAAAATATCTTTCTTTATTTACGCGAGTTATGATTTCATCTCTTTTGAGCGGTCCTTCTCGGCGCAAAATATCAGCGATAACCTCTCTAGCTGTGCCAGCCTTATAACCCCACTCTGCGAGAGAATATATTCCCCTTCCTACTAAAACAAAACGCGGATCTTTTATAAGTTCGTTATGGCAGGTAGCATAATGAACCTTTTTATTAAAAGTCTTTGATATAGCATCAGCAACCTCCCGAAAATGCATCGGGGAACCGTGACTTCGCATAACGAGAAAAGCATAATCTTTTACCCCGCGTGTTCGGATATTCGGAGAAGAAGCCTTGCCCCACTCACCGAGAGGGTTTCGTGCGACACTCTTTGACATAGAAAGCCAACGCTTCACGATCTCTTCATCTCGATACTTATCGGATACATCTTTCATATGATCGAGGAACCTCTTTATGATTTCTGACTCAGGTAGTAGATCTTCATCATTCAAACCAACATATAGCTTCCTCAAGGCTTCATGCACACGGTTAGCTACTTCATCATCCACACTAAAACGAGGATGAAAATGATCGTCTTCACGATGCTTTCTAAATGCATCACTCAATGTTAGAAAAAAATGTACATGATTCTGAGTTGTTTTGTCTTTTGAAACCGAAGGCAGGAATTCATGTTCAGCTACTATGCTGCCTAGTTTATGCATGATCTCTTTGAGTTCTTCGAATACCGCATGCTCAGCCTTGTATACCGAAGATTTCTTGATCGACGCGAGCGCCGCGTCTTCGATCTGACGCACACGTTCACGAGTTATATTGTATTTTTTGCCAATTTCTTCCAAAGTCTTTCTTTTACCATCAGTAGTAAGCCCAAAACGGTGCATCAAAACGTCTGAAGCTCGAGGATTGAGCTCAGAAGTGATTTTTTTTGTTATTTTCTTAGGTTTAAAAGATAGTGTTGGCATAAAATATTTTGTTATGACCTCTTTGCCTTTGCGCGATCGAGTTCAGTTAGGTATTTTTTGCGCAAACGAACGGATTTTGGTGTAACTTCGAGATACTCATCAGAATTCATGACTTCGAGACCCCTTTCTATGTTCAAACTAAACACGGGATTAAGTGTGATAGCCTCATCTGTACCGGATGCTCGCATGTTTGTCAGTTGTTTTCCTTTTGTCGGGTTTACCGCGAGATCATCACCCTTTAAAACATTTCCTACAACCATTCCTTCGTATACCTGACTACCATGCTCGATATATAGTGTACCACGTTCTTGCAAGTTTGCCAAGGAGAAAGCGACCGCTTTACCAGCAACCATCGAGGTCATTGCTCCATATGAACGCTTTTTTATTTCTCCAGCGTATTCTTTGAATCCAGTAACGCGAGAACTCATAATTCCCTCGCCTTTTGTATCAATAATAAACTCACCACGGTAGCCGAGAAGACCACGAGTAGGAATATCAAAAATAATTCTTGCGATATTTTGCTTTTCAGCCATGTCTTTCATGATTCCACGACGTTTTCCGATCTTTTCGATAACACTTCCAGAGAATTCCATCGGCACATCGATCACGAGTTCTTCGTACGGCTCTACTTTCATTCCGTTTTCTTCTTTTATGATTACTTCTGGCTCAGAAACCTGCATTTCAAATCCTTCACGGCGCATGTTTTCGAGGAGAACAGCTATGTGAAGTTCACCGCGGCCATACACTTTAAAAAAGCTTGGCCCAGACTTTTCCGTTTGTTCTGGAGAGAAATCAACCTTAAGTCCTACGTTTATCTCGAGCTCTTTTTCGAGACGTTCTTTGATCTGACGTGAAGTTACAAACTTACCTTCCTGTCCTGCAAATGGAGAATCATTGACTAAAAAATTAAGGGAAAGTGTCGGCTCATCGATCGCGATATGTGGAAGCGGTTCTACGCTTTCATCTTCACAGAGCGTCTCTCCGATGTAAATATCTGGAATACCTGCGAGAAGTACGATATCACCGGATGTTGCAGAATCAACTTCAGCGCGTTCGATGCCTTTAAATGAAAAAAGTTTTGTGATCTTTCCCTTTCTTGTTCCTTGCTGTCCTTCTATGTCGCCTTTTACAAATACCTGTGAACCTGAATGTATTGTGCCCGAGTAAATACGAGCGACAGCCATACGGCCTAGAAAGTTGTCGTAGCCTAAGTTAAAAACCTGCGCAGACATCTTACCATCCTGATCTTTTGAAGCCGGAGGAACTTTTTCTAAAATGAGTTCAAGAAGCGGTGACAGGTCGTTCGACGTATCGCCTAAATTCTTAAATGCCTTACCCTCACGCCCGATCGCATAGATAGTTTCAAAGTTTGCCTGCTCATCATTTGCCCCCAATTCAAAAAAGAGTTCTAGAACTTCTTCGTGCACCCTGTGTGGATTTGCGGCAGGCTTGTCGATCTTGTTGATAACTACCATTGGTTTCAGTCCAAGTTCGAGTGATTTCTTGAGCACGAATCTCGTCTGTGGCATCGGGCCCTCAGCAGCATCTACGAGTAGAAGCACAGAGTCGATCGCGCGAAGCACACGCTCAACTTCGGAGCCGAAGTCTGCGTGGCCTGGAGTATCAACGATGTTTATCTTCGTTCCTTTGTAGGTTATAGAAGTGTTTTTTGAGTAGATGGTAATACCTCGCTCCTTCTCGATAGCATTAGAGTCCATCGAAGCACCCTCTGCTCCCGCAGCACCATTTTGCTTCATTAAAGCGTCGGTCAGGGTCGTCTTGCCGTGGTCCACGTGGGCTATTATTGCTATATTTCTGATTTCCATAAATTAATTATCACGTAAAAAGCCCGTTTGGGCCGTAAATTACTATCTATTAATAATACCACACTTTCAACTAAAAAGCAAATTAAGGGATAAATATAATGCGGGAGTAGGCTCAAGAACTGAACTTACTCCCGCACGCGGTTCGCTGAGAAAGGACTCTGCACGTCCTACCCTCATTATAAAACATTGAGGAAGCTATGTAAAGGAATTTTATTAAGAAATGGGGAGTAATTTTTAAACTACATTCTCCTCCTCGCGATGATCAGTATAGGTAAAATCATGATAACCTTCGGAATTTAAAACATCTATCACATCTTGTATTACATGCTTTTGGATAGATATATTGGATAACTGAGCATAGTTAATGATATCTAAATCAGAAATGGGGCGTTCTGTAATCTTATCTAACATCTCAAGTGCTAAACGCTTCGCAAGCTGAAATGCCATACGTTCTACTTCTTCTGTATATGGAACAAGGTTTGTATGTTGATTAATTAGTGACTGTAAAAGATTCTTATTTCTACGCATATGCAATTCATTATATTCTTCATCTGCACCTTTGCGTAAATCTACAGGCTTACGGATTTGCCCTATGTCTTGTGATTGACCCAAAGCTAAAGATTTATTTAAATTTTCTAATACAGTTTCAAGTTCAACTAAACTATTCACTATCAAAACACCATCTGTGGGTAATTTTTTGGGTAAAACTTCTTCAGGATTAAGTCTTAAATAAATAACCAAAACTTCGCCCAATAAAACATCAGAAGTTACTGAATCACCAACCCCCCCCCTACCCTTCAATTCATGTGGCAGCAACTTTGATTCTGAAATTACTTTGAGGATACTTGACAATCCGGACAACAACTCCCGCAGATGCACCACATTCACTTTTTTCTCTAATTTATTTACTAGTTTCAAATGTTCTACCATAACGATTTAGACTCAAAATTACTTAATGTAAAC
>CAYGIL010000061.1:0-3715 GCA_964349965.1 uncultured Candidatus Saccharibacteria bacterium
GGTATTTTGTATTTTAGGGTTTGACAAATTTATTCAGAAATTGTATAATTTATAGCTACTTGCTATCTAATGGACTCAGTTTGAAAACTTTATCGGCTACTTTGTATGCTTCCCCTGCCCCCATAGTGACAAATACATCATCGGGACCGAAATTTAGATCAGAAACTACTGTCTCAGCGGAAGAAAAATCAGGAAAAGAACGAGAGTTACCGCCTTCTAAGCATATAGCCATTGAAAGCCGTTCGCTTGATACTGTTGGATCAGGTTTTTCGCGAGCAAAATAGATCGGAAGGAGAAAAACGGTATCAGCATCAGTAAAGCTTTTGACAAAGTCGTCGAAAAGCGCCTTTGTGCGGCTGTAGAGATGTGGCTGAAATAATACCGTGATCTTCTTATTAGATTCCTTAGGATAGAGTTCCCGAAGCGCCTGCAGGCTCGCCTGTATCTCGGTCGGATGATGCGCATAGTCGTCGTAGATAACGGTACCGTTCTCAGTCTCTCCCTTCTTCTCCAGCCGACGCCAAGTACCAGTAAAGTGCGAAACGCTCTTTTGCGCCTGTGCCTCATCAACCCGTAAAATATCTGCTACAGCAAGTGCTGCGGCCGCATTAAGCCGGTTGTGCATCCCAGGAACAGATAGCTTCGGTACTTTTTCAACATATGCTCTATAATCCTCCACAACATTCTCACTCTGCGACTTGAGCACGGCAAACGCATTCTGCACGTCCGCGAGGTCCTTGTAATAATCGAGGTGATCTGCCTCAATGTTTGTAATAACGGTTATACACGGACGGAGACTTAGAAAATGACGATTGTATTCATCTGCTTCGACTACAAAGTACTCACCTGCACCTTTCCGAAAGTTACTATTAAATTTCTGCACAAACGATCCGACGAGTACTGTTGGATCAAGCCCAGCATCGATCAATATCTCGGCGATCATAGCTGTTGTTGTGGTCTTGCCATGCGTTCCCGCAACTGCGATAACTTTGTAGTCTTTAGTAAATACTCCAAGTGCATCTGCATAGTTTAGTACTAACTTGCCTGTCTTTCTTGCTGCTTCGATTATTTCCGGCCCTCGAAAGAGCCATGCATCGCTGTATACGTACAGATCTGCCTCTGGTAATGTATTCATATCAAAAGGTATCTTTGACAAAGTTACTCCCGCATCACGAAGTGGGTCGAGAGTTTTCGGGCTGTCTTCATCATTCACACCTCCCACTTCCATCCCGCGCGAAAGCGCCATTTTGGCAAGAGCCGAAATACCGATCCCACCGATTCCAATAAAAAAGACTGTTTTAATTTTGGTGAGATCAATATGTTCCATATTTTTTTACTAAAGATGTAAAGAGGTCTCCCTTCACCTCAAAATTTTTCCAAAGTGAGTAACTTGGTGAAGCAGTCGAAAGTAAACATATTGTACCCTTTTTTGTATTATTAAATGCAAAATCAACCGCCTGTTCCATATTATCAGTTTCTAGAATATTAAAACCTTTTCTAGATTTAAGAATACGTTTTCCACTTTCGGGGAAAAGAATAATATTTTCCACTTTGCTTTTTCTGAGTATTTTTTCTAAATCCTTAAAATTGTATCCCCGATCTTCGCCCCCCAAGAGGATAGTATGAGTCTCAGGAAGAGCCTGCAATGCCGCTATAGTGGATTCGGGTGTAGTGGAAATAGCGTCATCATAGAATTTTATTTCCTTAAAGGTACCAATATGCTCAAGTCTATGCGCTAAACTCTTAAAATTAAGTACAGCTTTGCGTATGGCCGTATCAGGAACTTTCAAAGCCCGCGCTACCCCAACTGCTGCTTTTACATTATACACATTGTGTTCACCTAAAAGTGGAATCTCTGAGTCTTTGAATGGCAATTTTATATTGAAAGGTGGTCGAAAAGCGATATCCCCGGGTTTTTGAAATTTAAAAATATTTTCTTTTGCTTTGTAGTAGTTTTTTACTCCACCATGATAATCCATATGTTCGGGAAATAGATTAAGTAGTACTGCAACATTTGGTGAATACTCAATATCGTCGAGCATATAACTTGAAAGCTCAATAACCAAAATTTCATCTTTCTTGGTTTTAGTCATTACAGCTTCTAACATTGGATTCCCGACATTACCAAGCAACCGAACTTTTTTACCACCAGCTTTAAGCATCTCATATATAAGTGTTGTTGTTGTGCTTTTTCCTTTACTACCTGTAATACCTATTGTAAAATTTTTATTTTCCGCAAAAAAAAGATTAGTAGCAGTTGTGTAGGGAATACTCACTTTATCTCTCGAAATAGCAGGGGTTTTCACTGCAAAATCATATTGGACCTGTTTTTTTAAATACTGTTTATCTCGAGTTTCATCGAGAATGCCTATTTCTAAACCTGGATATCTGGATTGGATATATTTTTCAGTTACCTTGCCTTCACGTGCATATCCTAAAATACAAACATTCTTGAGACCAAGAAGTTTAAACTGAGCTGGTAGGGTTGGTGCAGAGTATGTTTTAAAAACTTTTTCCAGTATTTCTTGAGGTTTTTTTATTTTTGAAGATAATTTTCTGACTATATAATCTGAAATAAAATCCTTTTTTGAAGCAAGATATAGAGCGGCCTGTGATTCTTCGAATGTACCAACACAGTCAAATGGTTTTATATTTCCAAAACCAAGAAGATCCTCATACAATGGAAGTAGCGCCGCTTCTTCAAATAAGTTTTTACTAAAAATCTTAACTAGCTCTGCCTTTTTTATAAAAGGAGAAAAAATCAAAAACACGAAAGCACACTTCGGACACGTACCACACCAAAGGGCTTTTTGCCGTTCCCCAAAAGCTTTGAAATTCTTATTACAACTGGTAAATACAGAGAAATATTCTTTACTGTGTTTGGCAAATAATTCTGCAACCCGAATTTCATGAAACTGGCGAAGTACCGCAAAATACGTTATATCTGGTGTAATGAATTTCTTTACATAATTCTGGAATAACTCCTCAAATTCTGCAGATTTACTCCATTGGTGATTTATTATTTCACCCTTGTATCGTATATTTCCAAAGTTACTCGTATACGCATTTGCAAGCACGACGTATTGATGACCCTTTAATGCACAAGACAAAATCCCTAGAAACGCAAACACGGCAGAAATAGGAATATGACCATTATAGGCATCCTTAAGTTCTACAATTTTTGGGTCAAGTACTCTTTGAATATTTAAAGACTTTTTACCTGATTTCTCGATAACAGTACGTGCAATATGATCAGGTCGCATTGTTTCAACTAAAAATAGCGCCGTATCAAAGTTTTCAAGAAGTTTTAAAGCCACAGTGGAATCTTTACCACCACCCATACCTAATAAGACTGAACCATCAGTTTCAATATACACCGGAGAAGTATCCACATTGGTATATGGAAATATGGCGACATTTTTCGGATCTAATTTATTTTTATACAAAAATTCCCCGAGGCCCTTTCGGTATAGTGTATTCCAAAATTCTGCTTCTTCTTTTGAGAGCTTAAAGGAAGTTTTAATCTTTGGTGGGAAATACGTCTTATAATAACTAATACCCACAGCAACCGAGAGTGGTTTCAGAAATTTATCGAGTTCTTGCACAGACAGCTTTTTTATAGGTTGCGGAAATATAATCGTTTCGGCAAAAGAAATTGCTTCAGAATCAATAAATTCTACTTTATAATTAAAAACTATTTTCCCTTCTTTTGGAT
>CAYGIL010000062.1:0-3653 GCA_964349965.1 uncultured Candidatus Saccharibacteria bacterium
GACCTTATACGGTAAAAATTCAAAGAATTCAGCTTTTCTGGGCATAAAATGATATTAGCATAAAAAGATTAAATTAGTTGCTGAAATGCCTGTTCGAGTTCCTCCTTATCGTCAAAATGATGTTTAACCCCCTTGATTTCCTGGTAGTCTTCGTGGCCTTTACCAGCAGCGAGGATGATATCATGTTCACGGGCGATCTGTACAGCCGTCCGTATTGCTTCTCGTCTGCTTGAAATAAATCTCACTTTTGTGAAGTCTTCTGGTACGAGATCTTCTTTCATGTCTTCGATGATTTTATCTGGGTCTTCGCTACGTGGATTATCCGAAGTAAAAATCGCTATATCAGAAAATACGGCCCCAATTTTCCCCATTTTCTTTCGCTTCATCGGATCTCGATCTCCACCACAACCAACAAGCGAGATAATTCGTCCATTTGCAGGCTTTACGCTTTTGATACCCATAAATATTTTCTCAAGCGCGTCCGGAGTGTGAGCGTAGTCCACGATCGCAAGTACGCCATTTTTGGACACAAAGTGATCAAAACGACCCTTCGGAGGTTCTATATGTTCTAAAACTTTGCCAACCTTCTCCATATCAAATCCAAGAAGTTTGCTCGCGCTCCATACTGAAAAAACATTGTATGCATTAAATTTACCCAAAAGATTTGTATTAACTTTCTCATCATTAAAAACTAATTCAATACCAGAAAATGACAACTTGAGTATTTCTCCCGTAAAATCAAACTTATCGGAAAAACCATAAAAGTGAGATCGAGCCTGGATATTTTCAAGCATCCGTTTACCATACGGATCATCGCCATTTGCAAGGGCAAAAGCTTGAGGTGGAAGCATATTGAAGAATTTCTTCTTGGCACGGAAATACTCTTCCATTGTTTTATGATAATCGAGGTGATCATGAGTTAAATTTGTGAAAATACCTCCCGCAAATGTAACATCCTTGACTCTGTCTTGAGTTAGCGCGTGCGAAGAAACTTCCATAAAAACATATTCACAACCCTTGTCTCGCATTTCCGCAAAGAGCTTGGTAAGCGACACTGAGTCCGGAGTTGTGTGTGTCGCCACCCTTTGCTCAGTTACTATGATGTTCCCTGCAGTACCGATCAGCCCTGCCTTATAACCCAACCCTGAGGCAATCCGATACAAAAGCGTAGCTGTCGTGGTCTTGCCATTGGTGCCCGTAACACCGATAACTTTCATATGCCTGGAAGGATCACGGTAATAATATCGCGCGCAAAAAGACTTTACATGCCACCAAAACCTTTTTAATTGTTTTCTAAAAATATCCATACTATATTCTACGTTTTGCTACATCAAGTACGTTACGCAAGAGCATCGCCACCGTGATCGGACCGACACCGCCCGGAACAGGCGCGATATAACTCGCTTTATCTTTTACTGAGTCAAAATCCACATCCCCAACTATTCCTCCTCCGACCTCTGACGTACCTGCGTCGATGAGTATGACTCCTTCCTTTAGCATATCACGAGTTATGTATTTACCCTGACCGATCGCCGAGATAAGGATATCTGCATTTTTTACAATTTGTTCTTTGTTTGGAGTTGTGTTGGTAGCTGGGGTGGGAGAAAGTCCACGAGACTTCAGAAGCGACGTCACAGGCAGACCAACGAGCTTGCCTTGTCCTAGGACAACAATGTTTTTATTTGATAAGTCTACTTTGATTGAATCAAGGGCTGACATACAAGCAAGTGCCGTCGGAAACGCGATGGCTCCCTTGCCTTCATAGAAATTTTTACTCGAAACTGTGCTCAAACAATCTACGTCAAGCTCCGCAGGCACTGCATCAAGTGCAGTTTGCAGATCAATATGCGCAGGCAGTGGCAGCTGCAATATGATCCCACACATGTTTGGAATTTCACTTATCTTTTTTATCTCCTCCACAAGCTTTTCCGTAGTTATCGAAACAGGAAAGTTTGCAGCGTGAAAAAGCATCCCAACTGAAGTCGCGGCTTTAGCTTTCATGCCGACGTACTGCACAGAAGGCTTGTCATCCCCCACCAACACGTCACAAAAAACCGGCTGAAAAGGCAACACCGCCACATCGGCCGCAACAGTATCTAAAATTTCTTTGCTTATTTTTTTACCGTCGATGAGAGTAACCATGAGAGTTTTTTATGCGCCATGGCATTTTTTATACTTTTTACCCGAACCACAAGGACAGGGGTCATTTCTACCGGCGCCTGACTCGCCGATGGGCAAGTCTTTTTTACCTCCCAGTTCACTCGGTTCAGTATGCCCAATCACAAATTCATGCTTAATATCAGTATCTTCCGACAGCGTTTTGGTAACAGCATCAGTATTGATTGTACTTGTAAGAGAAAAAACTTGTTCTTTGAACGCGAGTTCCATTTCTTTAAACATCATGAGACCGTCTTTTTTATATTCGACGATAGGCTCACGTTGACCGTAGGCACGGAGATTGACCGAACTACGGAGATAATCCATCGCTTCAATGTGCTCCATCCACAATAAGTCGGTCACATGAAGTGCAATGCGACGGAACGTTTCAAAAAAAATCTTGTCCCCTATTTTTTGTCTCTTCTCTTCTACAATTTTCGAGAAATCCCCCCATTCATTTGCAAATCCAATACCAGAGATATCATCTATAATTTGTTCCATCTCTACCCTATCAGCTTTAAGCATTTTTTGACGTCTTTCATACACGATCTTACGCTGATGATTCATCACGTCGTCGTACTCGAGGGTGTGCTTACGAGAATCAAAATGAAATCCTTCGATCTTTGACTGCGCACTTTCGAGCGTCCTGCTTACAAATCGTGTTTCGATCGGCTGATCCTCGGGTATACCGAATCGCCCCATCATGGTTTGAATCTTCTCAGATCCAAATACTCGCATCAGGTCGTCCTCGAGTGATACATAAAACTGCGTAGCACCTGGATCACCCTGACGACCGGAACGGCCGCGGAGCTGATTGTCAATGCGGCGTGCTTCATGCCGCTCAGTACCGAGCACAAAGAGTCCACCAACGCTTTTTACAAATTCGTATTCTTCCGGAACTATTGGGTTTCCACCAAGCTTTATATCAATACCGCGGCCGGCCATGTTAGTCGCGATCGTGACCGCACCGCGCTTGCCTGCCTGCGCAATAATTTCTCCTTCCTTCTCATGATTCTTTGCGTTTAGAATCGTATGCGGCACACCCATTTCTTTTAGATACGCAGAGAGTAGCTCATTTTTCTCAATCGAGATCGTACCGATCAAAACCGGCTGACCTGTTTCGTTCAACTCTTTTACCTTTTGCGCTATAGCTTTAAACTTTCCTTTTTCAGTTTGAAAAATAAGGTCGGGTAGGTCTTTACGTACTACGGGGCGATTTGTAGGAACAACGATCACATCGAGTCCGTATACTTTTATAAACTCCTCAGCGGAAGTGAGAGCGGTACCGGTCATACCAGAAAGCTTTTTGTAAAATCTGAAATAATTCTGAAATGTGATTGAGCCCGATGAGCGAGTCTCTTTCTCTATTTTTACCCCCTCTTTTGCCTCAACTGCCTGATGAATACCTTCGGACCAACGACGCCCCGGCTGCAAGCGTCCAGTAAACGGATCTACTATGACTACTTCACCTTCTTTAACGACGTAATCCTTATCCC
>CAYGIL010000063.1:0-3561 GCA_964349965.1 uncultured Candidatus Saccharibacteria bacterium
CTGATGTATTTTCAAAGCTCTTTGTGTCTATGGCAAAGGCAGGGGAAGAGTCTGGTAATCTTTCAGGTGCCCTGTCTGATATCGGAGCAAACCTAGAAAAATCTCATTCACTTACAAAAAAGATTCATGGAGCATTGATTTATCCTGGAGTTATTTTATCTGCTATGGTTGTTATAGGTATCCTTATGTTTGCTTTCGTGGTGCCTACTCTTGCTGGTACTTTCAAAGAACTCGGTGTTCAGTTGCCGATCTCGACTCGGATTATTATATATTTTGGTAATTTCTTTTCAAATAATTTGATCATTACGTTCGTGTGTTTGATTTTATTGGGTGGGGGAGGCTATGTACTGATGCGCGCTTCTTTTATGTCGCGCCCTATTGATTTTGTATTGTTGAAGTTTCCAGTTTTTGGAACAATGGTCAAGGAATTGAATACTGCTCGTACCGCTCGCACAATCTCCTCACTACTGACCTCTGGTGTATCGATCACCCGCGCAGTGGAGATCACTGGAGATGTTGTGCAAAATTCATATTACAAAGATGTGCTAAGTGCTGCTAGAATTTCTATAGAAAAAGGTTCTCCATTTTCTGAAGCTTTTACTGCAAACACCAAGCTTTACCCGGTCATGATGTCTGAAATGATACAAGTAGGCGAGGAGACTGGTAAACTCTCTGACATGTTGAGCCAGATTGCCGAATTTTACGAAGGAGAGATTGATAACAAAACTAAAAATCTTTCCACTGTCATAGAACCAATACTCATGATCGTTATCGGTGCAGGTGTGGGATTTTTTGCAATCTCGATGATTTCGCCACTATATTCGGTTCTCAATAACATTGGTTAGTTATTTTTCTTGCCAATATAAGATCTCGTATTGATTTGATGTGAGAGGGAAATCAGGCGGTGGTGCGTAAAGCAAGTTTCCATCGTATGTGATTTGCCTTGTCGCATATCCTGTGCCATCAGTGTACGCAAATCCGTATCTTTTATATGATGCGAGCATTCCAAAGAGTGAAATGATAGTTTTATTTTTATGCGTGCAACTACTTCCATAATAATAAAATCTACCAACTCGGTCGTTTTGTGCGATGAGTGCTCCGTCTATGGATAGATCAGTTTCGCTGATTAGTCCAACCATTACACCTCCTTGACCTATGAGTCCGATTGCGTCACTGCCGTCATAGTTTGTGTACTTTACGTCGTTATTGATAATAAT
Source organism: uncultured Candidatus Saccharibacteria bacterium (assembly GCA_964349965.1). Classification (GTDB taxonomy): domain Bacteria; phylum Patescibacteriota; class Minisyncoccia; order Phycocordibacterales; family UBA9973; genus UBA9973. Next base: position 1,218 of record CAYGIL010000063.1, read on the forward strand.
ATTTTTGTAATTCGCAGGGTTGGATGGTACAGGTAGATCAGCAGCAGTGATCGTGAGTCGTGCTCCGTCTATTTGTCCATTTACAACTACATGATCCTCGATGAATATCGCTCCATTGGACGGGAATGCATAGTTGCCCTGGAGTGTTTGAGTTCCTATGCTCCAACTTGAAGTGCCTGACGGAGATGACGAACAACTGCCTAAGCTCGCCCAACTATTTATCTTATATAGATCAAAAGTGTCATCCGTTTTGAGTACTATATTATATCCGACGTATCCTGAGCCAGCAGAGTCACGATAGAATCCGCTTGCGATCGCATTTGCTTTGAGTGTCGCGAGGTCTGTTGTAAAACTTGAGAAACTAATAGAAGGTTGTCCTATTAGTCGTCCAGCTTCAAATACATCTGGCCTAGAAGGAAGTGCTGTTGGTGAGGTAGGATCGGCAGGAGAAAGGCAGGTATGTACCGCGTACGAGTTGCTGGTTGTGCATGCGTCACTGTCTGTGTCTGTATATGTAGTTGAGCCACTGGTGACTATGTTGTGAGCAAGCCCATCAAAGCGAATACCCCCGTTTACATGTATCGGTCCAAAGATCTCAGTACCACTGCCGAAGCGCATTGCATTATTTGCAACTACTGAGTATTGGGCTATAGATGGTTTTGCTACACGGCTTTCGATTTTGCGTGTTTGTGTAGAGTCAAACAGGGATAAACCAGTAGACTGAATAGTTACTATGGTAGAGCCAACAGAGGGCGGTGTTATTGATAGGGAGAATTCTGCTACTGTACTGTCGTTCTTGTCTTTGATCGAATGCACGTATGGTCCAGCAACTCCTGTGCCATCTTGGTAGTCTGTGGGAGCATGAGCGAGGTGCCATCTGTAATAATCTATACCACTTTCAGCTGCTTGAAATGCTTGTTCTCGGTTGAACGCAACTCTGCCTGTTTTTATTGTTGTGGCAGTCCAGCCCGCCAGGGCTCCGATTATTGTTACAGAAACAGCTGCAAAAACTATCGCCTGGACGATAAGCATTCCGTTTTGTTTTTTAACCTTTGGGTTAATCATAAATTGTCTTTTAAATTTCTTATGGTGACTTGGGTCGAGGAAGTGAGTGGTAGTGGCGGGCGATTTGGATCTTTGTCTATAACCACTGTAATCTTTATCAGTCTTATATCAGGTATGTTTGTGGGAGTAGATAGGGGGGCAGTTGTGCCGTCATAGTTCCGATCGTAGTATTCGAATAGTAACGAGCTCGCCGAAGAATCAATAAGTGTTGAGATTACTTCCGTGCTTGAATAACCTAGAGGAGCACCAGTTGGTTTTATGACTCCTTTTTGTAGTGAATTACCTGAGAGAAAGTATCGTACACGTTCTTTGAGTCCATCACCGTCAATATCAGAATGGAAAGAAAAAGAATTAGGAGTAGCAGCGTATATAGTGTATGCACCAGTGTCTGCACCCGAAGCTGTGCGTATTTCTTTTGTCATTATTTTGAATGCAGTTCTCGCAGAGTTGCTCTGAGACAGTGCACCACTTAGGAATGAATTGTATATCCATATATTCCTAGCAAAAAGGGTTATGAGAAGAACGATCAGAACAAAGATTGCCATACTGAATGCGATCTCGATATATGTGAATCCTTTGTTGTTTGTTTCGCGCATATAAGATGATTTATGGTACTAGTGTTACTGTTACGGCTTGCCATGGTGCTGAAATTTGAGGGGAAGATACATTGTCTTGGTAGCCAGCTTTGCTAACTGTTAGAGTGTAAAATCCGCTTGAGAGACTATTCCAAAAGGCCTGGCCCGCGGTCGCACAAGCTCCACCCCCAGTTGTTTTGTTTTGATTGAAGCCCGTTTTTTGCAATTCTACTGTAGCGCCGTCTATAGGATTGCCGAGAGAATCTTGTACGGAAATAAGTAACGCTCTGTCTATATGAGGAACTGCAACAAGTTGTAGATTTTTTATTTCATTTGCATCTAATGTAAATGAAGGAAGTAAACTTGTGCCCGCGAGATCGTATGCTCCGGAGGTGAGTAGGGTAGAATATGAATCCCATTCAAGGCTCCCAATTGAAAGTTGTCCCAACAAGTCAGTTGAAAATGTATTTGTAGGATATTTTAGTACTGATGGTGTTCCTATCAGTTTTGTGCCAGTTAGAGAGAAACCAATAGATGGAAGTGTTACACAACTTGAGTCAACGGTTGATACATTGAGTGTGCTTGTTCGGTCGATCGTAAGGCTGGTCGAAGTAACTTGTTGTAGTACTACCGTAGGATTTGGGTTGATGGGAGTTGGCCCAGCCGCTCCGCCTGGAGCATACGTGTTTTCTTGGGTGAATCCT
>CAYGIL010000064.1:0-3399 GCA_964349965.1 uncultured Candidatus Saccharibacteria bacterium
GTCATCAGTGCAAATCTGATTAACGGCTCTAGGTTATATAAAAATAAAACACTAGACATTAGGCAATATCGTCGAGAAAATATACGTGACACTATTATTGTGATCCTGTTGTTGCTATAATTAAATAATGCGCGTCATGCCTTTTCGATTTTTTTTCGTATTTATCGCGATCATTATCGTCATAAGTTTTTTTTCATTTTCTGCATAGGCGTTTGTGGCGAAAGCAAGTGTTTATAATTTGTACGCATCGACGTGTCTCGGAGGTTGGGAGAATACTCATCTAGCTTCGGGTGCTCCGGAGGCGGCAGAGGCAGGAGGTGCACCAGTATTTACAGAAGATAATTCTGCTTCACTGGACGGTAGTGCGGCTCAGATGTATTGTGGTGGTTTTGCTGGGGATATCTCGGAAAATACAGTACCTAAAAAGATCCTAGTCAAGTTTTCTTGGGCGGTTGAGTATGATAGTCCAAGCGTAGAAGTGCCTAATCCGGAAACAGATATTTCTGAATCAGATGCTTCTATAAATCCGCAAAATATTGAAATTCCTGAAGTCATAGAAGAACTAACTCCATTCTCAGAAGAAACATCGCCGGAACCTTCACCAGGACCTATTGAATCTACCGAACCGGAGCCAGGTGTTTCATTTTTGAGTTTTTTTGTTAGTACTGCACATGCTCAAGATGCTTCACCTACGACTACATCAGAAGATGCTGCTATCACCCCTGCATCTTCATACGGTTTAGTCGAAGTTTTGTATACACTTGACAGCGTGGATTGGAGAAGTCTAGGTTTTGTAGAAAAGGATGAATTTGGGAGCAAGTACTTCGAGATACCCATAGAGGAGGCCTCTGATTGGGAGGGTATTTCTAAGATTCAAGTCGGTATAAAAAGTATGCCTATAGTGGACGGAGTTGTTCCAAGAATATATCTAGATTCTGTATGGATAGAAACAGAATACGAACATGAAAATGATGATGAAATAGCATCACAACCTGCAAATGTTATGGATGCTATTCCTGAGTCCGGGCAACAATTAGATGACGAGGGTTTTCTAGCTGAAGATGTGTCTCCAGAGGATGCTTTATTAGATGAGGCACTCGAACCTATCGTATCTTTGCCTTCTCTTTCAGTCAGGACGTTATCTAAAGATATCATCATAGATTCAAATGCTACTCATTCGTGCGAAGCTACACCGTTTAAGATCGATGTATCAGGTCGCCATTCTTTTTCAACCGAGGTAGAGCTTGTAAGATCTTTTGAAAGAGAGTATGAAGCGGAGATAGGCAGCCTGCCGTCTGGTATAGACGTTAGATTTTTTGAGAATGGTGATTATGTATATGAACTTGATTCGGATGATAAGACCCTCCCTCTCCTTGTGAATAATGAAGATGGTTCACGTAAGGGTAATTTTACTATTCCGGTTATATTCACTGAAAAAGGATCACAGTCTTCCTCGGTTATTTGTCAGATAAATGTTGTCAATCTCTAGTTGTATGTCAAGATACTCCACTGAGATATCAAAATTTTTTACCATTTTGTTTTTATTAACTGGCTGCTTTTTAAGTTTTTTTTCAGAAACCGAGAAGGCTTATGCCGCGATTAGTTTTGTGGGAAGTGCTGAAAATTCTTCTTCACCAAATAATGACACTACTGTAACTCTTTCTGGTATGGGTCTCCAGGAGGGAGACCTAGTTATTGTTTCTGGTGCTATAGGAGATGACGGTGGTGACCATAATGTGGTTATCAACACAGCTGGTTATACAGAAATCAATGATTTATTCGCTGATGACACAGATGATATTAACCTTGCCGTATGGTGGAAGATAATGACGTCAACGCCGGACACATCAGTTGTTGTAGAAGGAAGTACTGGCGGTACTGATTCATCTCTTGCTGTAGTGGTCATGGCTTTTCGTGGCGTAGATCAGAGTACACCATTTGATGTTACATCAACCGTAGCAACAAAGAACAATACGATGCATCCTGACCCAGCATCTATTGACCACAACAACCCTTCGGGGCTTTGGACCGTGATTTCCGGTGCTAGTGTTCACATTTTAGGTGGTGCCGGCACGTACACATTCCCTACAGGGTATACTACAAATGCGATTGATCGGGGCCATGATGACTCAGATAATGACGTAACTGTAGGTATGGGGTACCGTAGTAGCGGTATATCAGATCCCGAAGATCCAGGTACAATGACACACAGCGGGGTTGATCTTATAACAACGGCAGAGGCTGCTTTTACTATGGCACTAAGGCCTGCACTCCCTTTAACCTTTGAGCAGGCTGCTTATAGGTTTTTTAGTAACGCAAATTCTACCGACGTAGGGTCTGCTTTAGTAGCCCAAGACACAGCTGCGACTCTTTCTTCGACTGGCGATGCATTTCGTCTAAGGACGCTTCTTCATATTGGAGATGCTAGTCTTTTTGCAAGTGGTCAAAATTTTAAATTACAATTTGCGGAAAAAAGTGGGACCTGTGATACGAGCTTTTCTGGCGAAAATTACGCTGACGTGACTGGTTCAACCGTTATTGCATATAACAACAATGCATCACCGGCCGATGGCGCGGATTTGACGGCGAATGCTAGTGACCCTACTCACGGTGGTCATACCATCGTCAATCAAGATTATGAGGAAGCAAATAATTTCACTAACACTGTTGCAACAATTCCGTCGGGTCAAGATGGTAAGTGGGATTTTTCACTTATCGATAATGGCGCAACTGCTTCGACTGGATACTGTTTTCGTGTTGTTAAATCAGATGGTACACAGCTCAATACATATACCGTAATTCCTGAAATAATAATGGCATCAGCGGCGGTCTCAGGTACATTAACATTTTCTATTTCTGATAATTCGATTGGTTTTGGAACCCTCTCATCTACGGCTGCGCGTTATGCGACAGGAGACACAACTGGTTCTACCTCTGAAGTTGAAGCTCACACTATTGCCGCTTCAACCAATGCGTCGAGCGGATATTTTATAACTGTAAATGGAGCTACCCTTATTTCTGGGGCAAATACTATCACTGCGATAGGTTCTTCGAATACTATTTCATCTGTTGGTAGTGAACAATTTGGATTACGTATGAGTGCGTCTGGTGGTAACGGCGCTGTCACGAGTCCTTATGCTGCGTCTGGGTTTGCTTTTGATACGGGAAGTTTTCCTGATCAGTTAGCCTCGGATGCAGATGGAGATGATGTCACTACTACGTATTCTCTCCGTTATCTCGGCAATATATCGGGTACAACCGAAGCGGGTAGTTACAGTTCAACACTGACTTATATAATTACCGCTGGATTTTAGTTATCCACATAGGAAATGCTTTAATTATCATCTATAATTAAAGGTGTTTAGTTTACGCTCTCTAATTTGGGGAATTATTAAATTT
>CAYGIL010000065.1:0-3383 GCA_964349965.1 uncultured Candidatus Saccharibacteria bacterium
ATATGCACCCGTGGAAACTAAAGCGGCTATCCAGAGCCATGCAGACCTATCTACTGGACAAAAAACTTGACTGTGACTGGCAATTGGACCTCGTAACGGTCAAAATCGACCAGCAAAATCGAAAAGCGAGGGTGGAGATAATCGAAAACGTGATTATTTAGAACTCTGGTGCGGGATGGGGGAATCGAACTCCCACCAACAGATTGGAAATCTATTGTTCTACCATTAAACTAATCCCGCAGTGTCGGGCTGCTGGGAATTGAACCCAGTCTAAACGCTCCCAAAGCGCTTGTACTACCGGTATACTACAGCCCGAATGTCCGTCCACTATATCACAAAATAATATCACTGACCACTATTACCCTGCCCGTCTGCTTATCCATGTTTAAATTGACTACCAGCAGATCACACTGCCACTCAGCATCTTCGTCTATGTCCTTATCTAGCAAATATGTCTGTATTGTCCGTGACATACGCTTCACCTTCCACGGATGCATATTGTCTTCAGCCCTATAATTATCAGTTTCATGTGTAACGTTTTCACGTGAAACAGAATCAGAAACGCTTTTTACCTCTATAAAATAGAGCTTTTTATCCTTCTTTGCGACTATGTCAATTTCGCCCCACTTTCTAGTGTAATTACGGTCAATGATCTGAAAACCATGTTTCATGAGAAACTTTACTGCCACAGTTTCACCAATTTCCCCTATTTTCTGTTTATCTGATGTAAATACCTTTGGCATATCTTAGTGGTTTCATGTGAAGATAGTTTCACGTGAAACAAATATAGCATATTTTTTGTCTTTTAGTAAAAAAGCCTTATAAATAAAGGCTATTTTACTTAAAAAGGACTCAAAAGACATAATCCATAACTGTCCTTTATAAACAATATACACATAGTTATCCACAAAAATGTGTAAAAGTCTTTAAAATAAGGAGCTGCTGCGAGACAGTGAGATCTATGTGCGGCCAGAGAGAATCGAACTCTCGCCAACTGATTGGCAACCAGTTGTTCTACCACTAAACCATGGCCGCTTAATTATCGAAACTTAACCTACAAAGTTCCAACCATTTCAGCATTTTCTTCTTTAAACTTGTGCTCGATATTATACTATTACCCACTCCATATTGCAATTTTCTTATTTTTTCTTTGCCTATTATAACCTGCGACTTATGAAAATTTGATTTGCTTATATTTAATTTTTGAGACCAAATCTCAACCAATTTTTCTATATCATGATCTGGATACAATAAAAGCCAAACTTTAATATTTTTTCTTTCAATTTTTAAGAACTTCTCTAAAAAGCTAATGAAAATAAGGTGTAAATAGAACTCTGAATTAGCTAATTTTACTCTAAATCTATTTGATTTATCACCCTCACCAGCATAAATCATTAAACCTGCCATAAATAAAGGCTCATTCTTATACAATTCAAATTCTCTTATTGCATCTTCTTCCACCTGCTTATATTTCTTTTCGAGCATTATCCTACGCCCTTCATGTAGGAGTTTTAAGCGTTCTAAGCTAGCTACTATGTGTTTTTGAGTATTGCTTTTCTTGACGTGGTTAGACCATTCTTCATTTTTAAACCAAGCAGTAAGGGTAGCGCGTGAGATAATAACGAGTTGTTGAATTTCTCGATATGTCTTGCCTTGTTTTCTTAGTTCAAAAACCTTTTCCTTGTCCTGTCTCATATCACATAAGTATATCACAGTGGTTCGTTTTGTAAAATATTGAATATAGTATATACTTAGTAAGTTACAAGTAATTAGGCGCCCGTAGCTCAAAGGATAGAGTACTTGTCTTCGGAACAAGTGATAGGGGTTCGATTCCCTTCGGGCGCACAAATATTCAATGAATATCTCTCAAAATTTAACAAATAAGATACCGAAGGAGGTTTCACATGTAACAAATACCCTCGAAAAGGCTGGATTTGAGGCTTTTCTCGTTGGTGGCTGCGTACGTGACCTTATTCTCGGTAGAGAACCAAAGGATTGGGATGTGACGACCAATGCAAAACCAGAGGAAATCATAAAACTCTTCGAAAAAACAGTATATGAGAACCAGTTTGGTACTGTTATGGTTATTCAGGAAGAAGTTTCACATGAAACTCTGAGGCAAATCGAGGTAACTCCATATCGCACAGAGGCAAAATACTCTGATTTTCGTCACCCTGACGAGGTTAAATTCGGAGATAATCTCGAAGATGACCTTAAAAGGCGTGATTTTACTGTAAATGCCATGTCTTTTAATAAAGGACAAATTACGGACATATTTGAAGGTATAAAGGACATTGAGAATAAGACTATAAGGACAGTAGGGGGTGCAGAGGAACGTTTCACTGAGGATGCGCTCCGGATGCTCCGGGCTATTCGCTTTGCGGCAGAGCTCAACTTTTCTATTGCTTCGGAAACGATGGAGAGTATTGTAAAGAACGCTCCGCTTATTCAAAAAGTTTCAGCAGAGAGAGTTCGAGATGAATTTGTGAAAATAATACTATCACCGAACGGCAGTACTGGGATCGTCATGTTGCAGAAACTTGGCCTACTCAAATACATCGTTCCGGAGCTCGAGGAGGGGATAGGCTGTGATCAGTCAGGGGAACATTCATACGACGTCTGGACTCACGGGTTGTATTCACTTCAACACGCGATCGACAAAGGTTGGCCACTCGAGATACGACTCGCAGCGCTTTTTCACGACATCGGCAAGCCGAAAAGCCGCCGAAAGAGGGAAGTACGGAATGCGCGCGATGCCGCTAAGAAAGAATATACTTTCTACGGTCACGAAGTGATCGGTGCGCGTATGGCAAAGCAAATACTGGAGAGGCTCAAATTTACTCGAGAACAAATCACTCTCATCGAAAAGCTCGTGCGCAACCACATGTTTTTCTCGGATACTGAAGTGATTACGCTTTCTGCTGTCCGCCGAATAATCACAAAAATTGGTCCAGAGAATATCTGGCACCTCATGAATGTTCGCGAGTGTGACCGAGTAGGGACGAATAAAAAAGAAACGTCATACCGCCTCCGAAAATATCATGCGATGATCGAAGAGGCACTCCGTGATCCAATCTCCGTTTCACAACTCAAAATTAATGGGAATGATCTTCGAGAAAAACTTGGTATTACTCCGGGGCCGCGAATGGGGTGGATCTTAAATGCACTTCTTGAGGAAGTACTCGATGATCCATCGAAAAATACTGAAGAGCACCTCGGAGAACTTGTGAAAAATTTAAACGCGCTTGGTGATGCAGAACTAAAAGCTCTCGGCGAACGTGGCAAAGAAAAGAGGGAAGAAATCGAAGAAAAAGAAGTAACTCAGATTCATCAGAAGCACGGAGTAAAGAAGTAGTTGACATATTTTATACTAGAATATATAC
>CAYGIL010000066.1:0-3382 GCA_964349965.1 uncultured Candidatus Saccharibacteria bacterium
AGTTTGGTACAATAGAGACACTAAGATAATTCTTATTTTATCGCCCCTTCTTTCTTAAGAAGTGCGAGTTTTTTGGCGTTACCGCCGCGGTTGTAGTTGCCGAGGCTGCCGTCGGACTTGATAACTCGATGACAGGGGACGGTGGGGTCAAAGTTTTTAGCCATGATGCTTCCGACTGTGCGAAATGCTTTTGGGCTTTTTGCTTGCTTGGCGACTTCTCTATAAGTCATGGTCTTACCCTTTGGAATTTTACGCACAACCTCCAATACCTTTTCCTTAAAGCTCTGCATATGAGCTTAGTATACTACATGTTATAATACTATTGATTAGTAGTAATTTATAGATATATGAATAAAAATGTTGTAATTTCCCTTGTTTTAGTCGTAATTATCCTAGGGGTAGTTTTTGTATACAGAGGTCAAGAAAGTAACAATAAGGCAGAAATAAAATCTGAGAATAATTTCGTTAACAATTCCTCAGAATCAGTAAATGAACAAAAAGATACACAGAAGAATGTAGTAGATGTAGGTGTTTCAGTAAATACGAGTGGGACTTACGAATCATATGCCGACTCAAAGTTAGCAAAGGCTGAGGTGGGGGACGTGGTGTTGTTCTTTCGGGCTTCTTGGTGTCCTACCTGTAGGAGGCTCGACAAAGATATCAAAGAAAATTTGAGTAATATTCCTTCTACGCTTACGATACTCGATGTGGATTATGATAATTCTAAGGCATTACAACAGAAGTACGGCGTAACGTATCAGCACACCTTGGTACAGGTAGATAAAGATGGAAATTTGATAAAAAAGTGGTCTGGCAGTCCCGATCTAGATGCGTTAGTGTCTCAAGTACAATAACAGTATGCCTCTACTTATCATATCTTTTGTAGCTGGAGTACTAACGATCCTTGCGCCGTGTATTTTGCCTTTACTTCCTGTTATCGTTGGAAGATCGATTTCTGATCCAACGCTTAGCCGTCGTCGAATGATCATCGTTGTAGCTTCGCTCGGTGTATCGATCGTCCTCTTTACGCTACTGCTTAAAGCAACGTCACTTCTCGTAAATATTCCAGAAGATTTCTGGAAATATATTTCTGGTGGAATAATTTTCATTTTCGGTCTGGTTACGCTTTTCCCTGGCTTGTGGGAGAGAATTTCATTTGTGAATGCTCTCAACCGAAAATCAAATGAAACTCTCGCACAGGGGTATCAAAAAAACAGTTTTTGGGGAGACGTCATCGTCGGAGCATCCTTGGGTCCGATCTTTTCTGCCTGTAGTCCTACGTACTTCGTGATACTTGCGACAGTACTACCTGCGAAGCCTGTTGTCGGTATGATTTATCTTTTTACTTATTGTATTGGACTTTCTCTTGCACTTTTTGCTGTTGCATTACTCGGGCAAAAGATACTTACGAAACTTAATTTCGCAACTGATTCACGTGGTTGGTTCAAGCGTACGCTCGGAGTGATCTTTATTATCGTTGCTCTTGGGATACTGACGGGTTATGACAAGAAGCTTCAGATCTCACTTCTCGATGCCGGGTTTTTTGATGTTACTAAAATTGAGCAGGGATTATTGGATGAAGATACTAGCGCAAATGACAAGGAAGATTCAAAGGATTTTCTCAGTGCATCCGAGAAAGCAAAGAAATTTATTTCTGCGCCGGACTTGAGTTCTATAGACGGGTATATAAACACAGATGGAAAACCGATCACGATAGGGGAATTCAAAGGTAAGAAAGTTGTGCTCCTTGATATCTGGACATATAGCTGTATAAACTGCCAGAGAACCCTTCCATACCTAAATGATTGGTACAAAAAGTATGAGGATGAAGGTCTTGTGATCATAGGGTTACACACACCAGAGTTTGCTTTTGAGCATATACAAGAAAATGTCGAAGATGCAGTAGAGGAGTTCGGTGTGAAGTATCCTGTCGTGCTCGACAACGATTTCTCGACCTGGAGAGCATACCGAAACCAATACTGGCCTCGTAAGTATCTCATCGATATAGACGGATATATAGTCTACGATCATGCCGGGGAGGGGGAATACGATGTCACTGAGCGTGAGATCAAACGTGCGCTTCTAGAACGCAAGGAACGTCTCGGGCTTGACATACCTCTTGATGATCAGGCTTCAGATCCTCCAGAGAAGATTATTGTTGATCCACGAGGCGTACAAAGTCCGGAGATATATTTTGGATCCGCGCGGAACGAAAGACTTGCAAATGGGAGACAAAAAATAACTGGTACGCAGACTTTTGTCGTCCCAGATAGTATCGAAAAGAATGAGCTGTATCTCGGCGGTGAGTGGTTTTTTAACTTTGAATATGCAAAGAATAAAGGAGTCGCAGAAGTTGTGTTTAAGTATGAAGCAAAAAATGTTTATATGGTCGCTGATTCCGAAGAAGGTGCTGACGTCGAGGTGTACGTTGATGGAAAGCTCGTCAATACGCTACGCATCACCGAAGAAAAGTTGTATGATGTAGTACGAGGGATCGATTACGCTCCGCACACTCTTATTCTCAAAATAAAAACAGGAAGTATCGAAGCAGATACATTTACGTTTGGATAAAAAATAAAAAATGAACGAAGAAGAAATAAAAAATAAATTAACACCTGAGGAATATCGGGTGCTTCGTGAGAAGGGTACTGAAGCACCTTTTTCCGGAAAGTATGTGCATGAAAAGAAGCAGGGTATATACGTCTGCAAAGTCTGTGGCAATATGCTGTTCCCGTCGGATACAAAGTTCGACTCAGGTACTGGTTGGCCTTCGTTTGATAAGGCGATACCGGGAGCGGTCAAAGAGATCGAAGATGTGTCTCACGGTATGCACCGTACCGAAGTTGTTTGCACAAACTGTGGTTCGCACCTTGGGCATGTGTTTGACGATGGTCCCACCGAAACCAAGAAGCGATACTGCATGAATTCCGTGTGTTTAGATTTAAAAGAAAAATAAATTTATGAATTTACTTATTATTGTTTTAGGATTGTGCGGATTTTTCGTAGCGCGGCATATCCGGGACCATAAGGTCAAGCAAAAGCCTTTGGTATGCATGGTGGGTTTTGATTGTCACACGGTGGTTCATAGTGATTACTCAAAGTTTCTCGGTATTCCGGTAGAGGTGCTCGGGATGTTTTATTATCTCATTATTGCAGTGTTATATGTCTTGTTTGCGTTAGCCCCTGTGTCTTTTGGGCCGTTCGAAGTATATATGACTTATATTTCGGGGACCGCGTTTTTGTTTTCACTTTACCTTATAGGTATTCAGCTTTTTGTACTCAAAAAAGGTTGCTCGTGGTGTATCGTTTCTAGTGTAATTTCAGCTCTTATTTTTATTCTCGCTTTTTAGCCTTATTTTTGATATATATAAAGGGTACATGG
>CAYGIL010000067.1:0-3362 GCA_964349965.1 uncultured Candidatus Saccharibacteria bacterium
CGGTGATCGCTATATCTGTCGCCTGGCCTTCGACGCCGCCGAGAGGCTGATGAATCATCACTTCAGCATTCGGGAGGATGTAGCGCTTACCCTTTTTACCTGCGGAGAGAACGATCGCTGCTCCGGACGCCGCGAGGCCCACGCAGAATGTAGCCACGTCAGGGCGTACATGGTTCATAGTATCTACGATCGCCATGGTTGAAGTAACCGATCCGCCTGGTGAATTTACGTACAAGTAAATATCTTTTTTCGGGTCTTCAGACTCTAGGAAGAGAAGCTGCGCGATGATGATGTTCGCAGTATGGTCGTCGATCGGACCCGCAAGAAAGATGATGCGCTCACGTAGAAGCCTTGAATAAATATCATACGCTCGCTCACCAAATTGGGATTTTTCAATTACTGTAGGTATAAGCATTATTCGATATTATATACTTTATTTTTAGATTATTCAATAGGGCATACAGAGGCAATATTCTCGACTCATACCTTGCTCGCACCAGTTATCAGGCGGCACTGAAGGTGGATCAAAACGACATGACGGAGGAGTGCCAGTATTCGTAAGTGGTCCACTGTCTAATGCAGTCATTAGAACTACACCCTTTGGGTCGTTTGGTCCATAATCAAAGTAACACAAGCCAGTACCATTTCGTCCGTGTATAATAGTTTTTAAAATTCCCTTATCTACAAGTTCTTGCATACTTAGATTGTATGCTTCTGGTAGTACGTTGTGGTTGCCGTAAGGTCCGCTTGGGTCCGCACCCGCGCCACCGCCTGGTACCGCCATATCACAGGCACCTTGTGCCCCAACTTCGTAGCTTTCACATACGTCTCCTGGTCCGGTTACTGTATCCGAAGCACAATTATTATTTTTCGGCATTTTGCCTGTTTCTTCTAGATATATCAATAGCGCCTTTCTTAGTTGATCCATCTCGCTTTTTCGGGCTGCATCACGAGCCTTGGCTCTAGCATCTCCAGTAAAAGCAAGAACGACCGAAGTCAAAACGCCTATGATGGCAATTACAACCATGATTTCTATCAAAGTGAAGCCCGAGCCAGCTTTATTCATAATGCATACTTATTTTCACCACTCCATTTTAGCATTGTTTATGTAAGCACGCATAGTTTTTTACTCGTTCTCTAGGAACTCAAACACTTTCTCATTTGTCAGCACGTTCTCTACATGCATTGCGGCGCGCTCGCGGTCGGCATCTTTGTATTGTTCGAGGATGATAGCGATCTCTTTTTCGACCTGATCAGGATCAGGTACGAGCTTTTCAGTTTTTGCAATTTCGTTCAAAACTAGCGCTAGATTAGCACGTTTCAATGCATCAGCGCGGAATTCTGTGCGCAAGTCTGTCTCTGTCTTGTTGATGTGCTTAAGATAATCCTCGAACTTGAGTCCCATCTGTGTTATGTCTGCTTGCATGCGGCCGATGATTTTGTCCAGTTCGACTTCGACAAAGATGTCCGGTGTGTCTATCTCACTTTCTTCAATAATTTTTTCTAGAATTTTGATTCGCTTTTTTTCTTTAGCCTGATTTTCTTTTTCAAGTTTTATATTGATCTTGAGCTTTTCTTTGAAATCCTCGATGCCTTCAAAGGGTCCGAGTGCTTTGACGAATTCATCAGTAAACTCGGGTAATTCTGGTTCTTTACTTTTTTCTTCATCACTCAATTCTATTCCCTCAGTAATATTTTTCTTTGGTGCACGAGATTTACGGATATCCATAATGGTATCTTCCATCTCTTTATCTGTTACCTCGATTTCTTTTTCGGTTTCTTTGATTTCAGATAGCACCTTTTTAGCGACATCTTTGTACTTTGCGAGTTTTACTTCTGGCAGTACAGCGGTTTTGATTTTGAAGCCAAGGGGATTTTTTCGGGCGAGCTTGGTGATCGAAACCTCGGGCCGTCCGATCGCATCGATTTTCTCACTCTCTAATATCTTCGGATACTCTTCATGTATAGCAAGCTCTGCCATTTCTTCGAGGATACTAATTTCGGGAATTTTGGACGCTAAAATATTCTCTGGTATTTTACCCTTGCGGAATCCGTCGATTTCCACATTCTCACCTAATTTTTTAAGCGCTTTACTGTAACAGCTTTCGAACAGTTCTGCTTCAAGTTCTCCTTCGATTTCCACTTGGCTCTTTGGAAGTTTTGTTATCCTTATATTTAGCATGTTGCTATCTTACTTATTTTTAGCCCTTTTGTCAAAAAAACGCCGTAAATACGGCGTTTTTTCTTGCTCAATACGTCTTTATTTTTACTCCACTTTGTTTACATCAACCCCAGTACTAGTATCTGCGCTCTCGAGATCTGCTTCTAGGCTATTTAAGTCTAGGGCATCTTTGTCGGTAACAGGTGATGTGTTGTATATATTGTTTACATCACCTGTATTGTTTTTGTTTACGCGCCACATATAGACCCCTCCGAGTATGAGAATAATTATAATTACGACTAATCCCACTAATGCACCATTTGATTTTTTTTCTGGTTCCATGATGTTGTATTATTAATAATAATTATTGTTGGTCATTCGTTTCCTCTTCCTGTGAAGTGCTTGTATTTGCGTCAGCCTCGATCTTTGCCTTTACTGAAGCCCTGAGTGATTTAACTGCATCACCGAGTGCTTTGTGGGCTTCTTTTATGAGTGTTTGGATTTCTCCTGCAAGGGTTCGGAGCTTTGTTTTGTCTTCTTGGCTTAACTGATTCGTTGATTTTGCTAAGAGATCGTTGGCCTCTGCGATCTTTGTTTTTGCATCAGCGAGCTTCGATTCTACTGTGTCGACCGATGCTTCTGCCTTGGTTACGTCTACTCCTTTTGACTCAAGTTCAGCTATGCGTTCGCTTAACTTGTTTTTGAATTCATTTATTCTCTCAACGGCAGCATCAAACCTCGCGAGAGCCTGTTCTCGGCCGAGAAGCCTGTCTTCAGCAAGCTTTGCTTTCTTTGCATCTTTTTCCTCTTTGAGTTTAAGGCGTAGTTCTACCATTTTTTGCTTTGCAGTTTCGCGAAGTGTTTTGATCTCAGTCGAGACCTCTGATCGTTTCTCTTCGATTTCTTTCTTTATTTCTAGTCTCTTTTCCTTAAGTTCTTCTCTTGCTTCTTTTTTTTCTTCTTTAAATGTTTCAAACCATTCTTTTCTTTTTTCTCGGATTTCTTTTTCAGCATTTTCTCTCTTCAATTTTAAATCTGTTCTAATTTCTACACCAGCTCGAACTCCAGGACCAGCATTTACGCCACCTCTTGTGTCTGAATCAACCGATGCGTCATCCTCGGCTCGCGCTACCTGCGCTAGCGTAACGATCATAAGTGTAATAATCAATAAACCCAAATATTTGTTCATTCTGTTTAGAAG
>CAYGIL010000068.1:0-3352 GCA_964349965.1 uncultured Candidatus Saccharibacteria bacterium
TTGAAGCGGGCGATGGCTATACTCCAACATATGTGCCTATGTGAGCGCGATCACTCGCTACAGATAAAAACAATAACCAATTATATTTTCGCTTCTATTTTTTGAACTCTTTTCACTAAAGACAAAAACTCATCGTAATCTACCTTCTTTTTCAAATCCCCTTTTATAACTGAAATATCTTCTTTGACTACACTCATGTCAGATTTTAACGTAGATACGTCTTCTTTGAGTACAGAAACATCTTCTTTTAATATAGATACGTCTTCTTTGAGTGCTGATACGTCTTCCATTAAAGTGCCTATCATCTCAGTATGATTATCTAACTTTTTATTTAGAATAACGAAACCTTCCCTAATACCCTTTAGGTTTTCACCATGCATTTCATTGAGAGCCTCTAAATAATGCCTTGTATCTTTATCTAAATGATCTCCGCTTTTTATCACTTTCTTCATACCTAAACATTATAGAGAAATTACTATGGTAAAGCAATATATGCTACAATTTATACATAAAAAACTAAAGTATTTAGATACTTAATATGATGGAGAGCAACACAACACAAGAAAAGATCGAAATCTTTAAAGAAGGAGAAAAAATACTTTTAGAAAAAGCCCAGGTAGTTTCAAATATATCAAGCCCAGAAACCCAAAAAATAATTAGTAACTTAATTATGATAATGAAACAAACAGGAGCTATGGGTTTTGCGGCACCACAAATTGGTATTCCGCTCCGCATATTTATTTTTTCTTCTTACCCTCATGTAAACCATGAAAATGCACCGAACATTGAACCGACAGTTGTTATTAATCCTGTAATACACAGTACCTCAATTACTGAAGCAACCTGGGAAAAATGCTACAGCCTTACTGGAAAACGTGGCTTAATTGAAAGATATAAAGAAATTACAGTTGCGTATAACATACAAAATGGAGAACGCCTGGAAAATATAGAACTTACAGGATTTCCTGCACAATTATTTCAGCATGAATTTGACCATTTAGAAGGAATTTTATACACATCAAGAAATCCGATTGAAACCATATCAGATGAAGAATATAAGAAACGCTTTAAGATATGATAAATTCTCTTACAACACTTTCTCAAGCATATGCTCGATCATATGATGCACTTTCGTGCCTGCGAGGTCGCAGACTTCATGAAAATGAGAGCCTTTTTTAAGGTCAGGACTTGATTCGATGCCCATGAGGTATACTTTGCCACGATTACTCAAGAGTAATTCGGATTTTAGATAATGCTTTGCGCCTAAATGCTGATGCAGGATGCGGGCAGCTTTTTGCAACGTTTCAAGTTCTGTGTGAGTAAATCCAGAACTTAGCTTGCCGAGTGGAAATGTATACACGTCTTCTCCTCGGAAATTCGGCACCGAGTGTACCGATGCAGGCTTACCAGCGATGAATTCTTCAACCAAGATGCTTTTCTCATGATTGATCCCGTCTTCTATTGAGTGCACTAATTCTGGAAAAGTTTTTGCTAAATGTATCGCCATATTGGAATCTTGTGTAAATGACTTTACGATCCACGGCGAAGAAAATTTCTCAAAAATTTCTTTTGCCTTTTTCATCGCGTACTTTTCTCGTGGACCATCGAAATCCTCCTGATACGCCGAAAGTACAACAGAACGTGGCATTGGAATGCCTAGATTCTTCGCGTGTTCACGTAGTAGTTCTTTGCTGTTTTGCAAAGCTTCTGGAAAAGAAGGAGTACTAACATGAGGTATCGCCAAACTCTTTAGAATGTGTGAAAAACTAGGGTGCGTAGTATTCCAAGCAACATCGATTTTTGATACCAAGTCACTTGGATTAACCGGTACACCGTTTACATGCCAGATATGGTTTTTATCGATCAATATATCGACAGGTTTATATTTATGCCCTAAGTGTTCAACGAGATGAGAAATAATATCGCCTCCACGCTCGAGCGAGTAGCGATAATTGCGCCCCGTTCCTCCTCGCACCACACCGACACGTTTGATAGCCGAATTCATATTAAAATTATACCATAAAAAACTTTACAAAATACTCATTTATTTTTTCTCCCACAAGTCCCACACGTATTTAGCTATGTTCACCGGCTTGCCTTCGAGCGGAAAATAATGCAAATCAATAAAAGGCAGAGAATTGCACTCAATTACGCCCCAGTGCTGTGTATCCGGATCACGTGTCGGATCTTCGATAATAAGATCAAAACCTGCAACCGGAATCGAAACAAATTCACCAAGTTTTTCAAATATTGAATGAAATTTAGGATGAACTTCCGGGAGTATCTCTTTAGTATATCCACCATAAAACCTTCCTGTTTTAGCAATCAGGTCAACTGTAACACCTGCGTCTGGAATACTAGCCACCGTATACCCCTGCCGTGCAAGAAAATTCAAAACTTCATCACTCACCACAATGTCAGAAACCTTTTCCGGGTGATTTCTATTTTTATTCTTGATTAATTCTTCTATAGTACTTATCCCGTCACCTTCTACGTAGGGCCGATCCGCACGGAAAAATCCCACTAAGGTATTGTTGACGACTGTCGCTCTATACACCGAACCAAAGATGTGCTCTTGCGCGACCATAGAGAGAGTGATCTGCCGCGCGAGATCAAAGGCCTTTTTTAATTCATCTTTCGTATTGATATTTGTAGTTGTATGCCTCCCGAGCGAACCCTGCTGCGGCTTGATAATCATAGGTTTCCGAAAATCATCAAAGGCACGAAGTGCGTCTTTGAAGAAAATAATTCTTTTGGTTTTAGGAGATGGAAAATTAGCTGACTGGAGCTTTTTAGCAAAAACCAATTTGTCGTCAACCCAAGCATATCCTCCATGCGGCAACCAAGACGGTATAGGTATACTGTTAAAAAAAATGATTTTACCGTTTACTCTGGCTCTAAAGTGATCAAAGGGCTTTCCCAAGAAAAAAAGTTGCTCCATATGGATACCCCGATCTTTTGCTTCCTGCCAAACAACTTTTGAACGCGTATTTATTGTTTTTTCTATATCCGCATCGTAACGAATGACCCGCAAAAGACTCAAAATATTAAAAATACATTTTTCAATGTAATCCGTTACATCCCGACGATTTCCCAATGAAAATAGCGGAGAATATATATAGCCTATTACACTAAAAAACTCATCGAAAAATCTCAAGGTAAACATGAGACCATGATTTACTTGGCTTGTTCCACAAGAACTGCACCGAATTTTGGTATTTTCTATCATGGTAGGCATAAACAAAAAACAGCCTTTCATAAAGACTGTTCTTTGTTTTCGAAATTAATGTCCTCCGAGCATATTATTTATTCATTAAACATTAATAAATCGACACTCATATAATTATAACAC
>CAYGIL010000069.1:0-3331 GCA_964349965.1 uncultured Candidatus Saccharibacteria bacterium
TACGCGCTAGTCTTAGGAACTAGTGCCGCAAGGCTTGAGGGTTCGAGTCCCTCCTTGCCCACACAAAAAAATACGGCCTGGTCGCCAAGTAGTAAGGCAACTCTCTGCAAAAGAGTTATACGTGGGTGCGATTCCCACCCAGGCCTCAGAATTATTTATTTTCTTTTAAGAGTTCGTCAATTCTCTGTCGATTCTTTTCTCCGATGTCTATCTCAATATCAACAAATGGAATTACTTTGATTGGGAGATTTTTCTTTAAGTGGTCGCGAAGTTCTGGACGTTTACGCTTGGCAAACTCGAGCGCGGTCTTTTCTTTGTTGTCTGGGATTACTGTGATGTAGATCGTCGCTTTCTTCATATCCGGTGAGCAGTCGGCTTTAGTTACGGTGATAAGGGAAGTTCGGTTGTTCTCTCGGGCGAGGAATTCTGCAGACAACTCTTTTATTTTATTTGCTACTTTTTCATTGCGTTCAATCATATAGGTGGTATTATTTGCTTGTAAATCGTTCTTTGACTGCCCAACAAAACCCCTGTAAAGCTGTCGCAGGTTTTACAGGGGTTTATTATTTTTGTGTTACCGAAAATAGTTCTAGTACGTCACCCTCAACGATCTCGATCTTTGATTCTACCATCATCCCGAATTCACTACCTTCCATTACTTCACTCGTTTTTACCTTGCTCTTTTCGAGGTTTACGATCTTGCCGCGACCTATTTCAAAGTCTCGGCGCATGATCTTGACCATGCCGTTTAGGGTCATTCTTCCTTCGACGACTTTTCCGCCGACTATCTGGCGTTCCTTGGTACGGCTAAAAGCACGGATGATCTTGGCTCTGCCCGTGGTTTCCATGGTTTCTACTTTCGGTCTCTTTTCTTCCATTTGTGTTTCGAGCCATTCGGTAAGTTTGTAGATAATATCAAATAGGGAAATCGTAATACCGCGTTGTTCTGCGACTTCGAGTGCACTGCGATCCGCTTTTACTTTGAATCCGACGACGATGGCATCTTCGCCAGAAGAAATATTTTTGATATCAGATTCTGATATTGGACCGACACCTTTTCCGACAATTTTAAATTCTGCTGTTTCGTGTGTTATCTTCTCGATTTCTTTTTCAATAGCTTCGATAGATCCTGATACATCAGCTTTGAGGATTATTGGTAGGATCTTTTTATTTGGAGTGTCTCCACCTGAGGACTTTGCGTTTGATTTGAGAGGAGCCTTATTGTTATTTTCTTTCCAATTTTCTGCAGCTTCTTCGGCGTCACGTTTGTTATTGAATGATATAAATTCTGCCCCAACTCTTGGCATTTTATCAAAACCCACGAGGCGAATAGGGGATGAGAATGTCGCATCACTGATAACTTTTCCTAGGAAATTCTCCATTATACGGGTTGAACACATCGTGTTTTCAACGACGATAGTCATACCTTTTCCAAGTGATCCGTCTTTTATGACGAGTGATGCTTGAATGCCGCGCTTAGAGTCGAGGTTTGTTTCGATAACGTATCCGGTTGCTTGCTTGCTTGTATCACCGGTTAGGTTTTCAACTTCGGCTATTATTAGGATGAGAGAAAGGAGGTTGTCTATACCGGTACCGACCTTGGCAGAGATTTCAGCAAAAGGGATTTTACCACCGTAGTTTTCGAGGTATATCTCGTGTTCGGCTAGTTCCATCTTTGTTTTTTCGACGTTTGCACCAGGCTTATCGATCTTGTTAATAGCTACAATACAAGGAAGCCCGAGTTCGTTGATGTTTTTCCAAGCTTCAATAGTCTGCGGTTTTACTCCGTCTTCTGCAGATACGACGAGTATCGCGATATCGGATATTTGTGCACCGCGCTCACGCATTTTGGAAAATGCTTCGTGGCCGGGAGTATCCAAAAAAGTTATTTTCTTGAATTTTTCGTCTTTGCCTGCCCCGTCGGAAGCTTGCTTTCCTACGGGGTGAAGTACTTCGTAGGCTGAGATGTGTTGAGTTATGCCTCCAGATTCTTGATCTACTACCGAAGTCTTGCGGATGTAATCTAAAAGAGTCGACTTGCCGTGGTCGATATGTCCCATCACTACTACAACGGGTGGTCTTGGTATTATATTTTGTTTCGAATTATCAATCATTGTTATTTTACTTCTGCGTGTTTTAATGCTTCCTTTTCTTCTTCGGTTAGTTCATACTCTGACTTTTTATTCTTTACTGGTTTTGCGAAAATACTCATTCGGTCACGGGAATATAAACTTGAGAATACCACTCCGTCACCGTCTTCGTTTAAAAGTCCTATCGCGAAGCTCTGATTGCCGCCTTGGTCAGGAAACGGATTGAAACGGACTGTATGAAGGCCACGGATACTTTTACGTGACTTTCCGTGAAGCAGCTCGATTTCTTGAAGCACATGTTCCTTGCTAGCTTTAAGCTTCATGATTTCTTCTTGTAAAAGTATGATCGTATCTTCGAGGTCTTTTGCCTTTTTACCCATGAAGAACCTCTTGAGTCTGCGCTCAGTCACAAACATCCATACAACGAGGACGATAAGCACAAGTCCAGCCAAAACAAAAAAAGCTATATAAAACATTTCAGGAAGCTTTATATTCATACTGATTCAATATATACTATTCCGATGGCTAAATCAAAGTATCTAGACTATGCGGCAAGCGCAACACCGAACCCAAGTTCGATCCATGCACGAGGGATTGAGGCAAAGCAGAAGTTGGCAAATGCGAGAAGTGCTGTCGCTGGTCTGTTGTCTGCGCAGCCGGACGAGATTATTTTTACAAGTGGCGCGACAGAGAGTAACAACCTTGCTATTCAAGGGGTGATTTATGCGTTAGAAAAGAAATTTTTGCCTCATATCGTTACCACAAACATAGAGCATCCGTCCGTACTTGAAACCTGCCGAATGCTCGAAAAAAGAAAACTTGCGGAAATCACAATTGTTCCAGTAGAAGCAAATGGCATCGTTGATCCACAAAATATAAAAAAGGCGATTAAAAAAAGTACTGTGCTTGTATCGGTGATGTATGCTAATAATGAAATCGGCACCATCCAACCAATACGTGAAATCGCAAAGGTAATCCGACACTTTAAAAAACGAAACTCCCCGAGGGTAACCCTCGGGGGTCCGCTATTTCATGTAGACGCCGTGCAAGCTGCAAACTATTTGGACTTGAACGTTGAGCGGCTTGGTTCTGATATACTCTCACTTTCTGGGTCCAAGGTAGAAGGTGCAGGTAGGGTGGGGGTTTTATACAAAAAAAGATCCGTTACCCTCGCACCTATTTTCGCTGGCGGGGATCAGGAGTATGGACTTCGTCCAGGGACTGAAAACCTTGCTGAAATT
>CAYGIL010000070.1:0-3329 GCA_964349965.1 uncultured Candidatus Saccharibacteria bacterium
GTGGGCGTGCCGTAGGCACGCCCACGCTGTTTCGCCCGTTTTCGCCAATGAATTCATTGGCGAAGTCATTACCTCACTTTGTTTTGGAAATAGGTGCGAGTTTGGTACAATAGAGACACCAATAAGGAACTCAAAGGTTTTTTTGAAGCTGAAATGCGGGACGCGCGAAGCGCGTCCCGCATTTTGGCTTCTAAAAAACCGTCTAGTTCTATTCTGGTGCGCAGGAGAGGACTTGAACCTCCACGGGATTGCTCCCACTACCACCTCAAGGTAGCGTGTTTACCAAATTACACCACCTGCGCGTATTTTTATTATACCAAAGAATTAAATTAGGGAGAACGTGCGAATGC
The DNA here is from genome assembly GCA_964349965.1 of uncultured Candidatus Saccharibacteria bacterium. Classification (GTDB taxonomy): domain Bacteria; phylum Patescibacteriota; class Minisyncoccia; order Phycocordibacterales; family UBA9973; genus UBA9973. The sequence goes on from CAYGIL010000070.1 coordinate 351, forward strand.
CAGTGCAAAACGCACGCCTCCCGAGAGGTGTCATACACTTGGCAACAGCCAAGCCACGACCGCCTCATACAATCTGGCTACGCCATGCTCGAGGCATAGCCAGTGACCGCAACCGCGGTCTTCGACACGGCAATTGCATCTTCCGACGCAACCACCGCAACAGCTTGGAACAAAGTTCATACAACCGCCCTCCTTTCAAGAACGGTACTTAGATATTATTCTTTTTTAGGGTTTTTGCAAGCTTGCAAAAACAGGAGAATTATTCTGCTGCAACTTCTGCAACTTCTACTACTTCAGGAAGTGCGGCAAATGAACGCATCTTGCGTCGAACGTCTTTGACTGCCTTTGTACGGATATAATAAAGCTTGGATCTGCGAGCGCGAGATCTCTTGGTGATATCTATCTTATCTACGAGTGGAGAAAAAAGCGGGAAGATTCTTTCCACGCCGACGCCTGAGGCAACTTTGCGTACTGTAAAGGTCGCACCGATCTCTGTGCCGTGCTTGCGTGCTAGGACCGTACCCTCAAATGCCTGGAGTCGGAACTTTCCCTTCTCATCGAGAATTTTTGAAGATATGCGGACAGTATCACCCGCCTTGAAATCAAGCTTCTTGCGCGCTTCCATGTCGACGGGACTCAGTTTTAAGTTATATAGGCTACCTGCCATAATGGGTATTACTTTAGCACGAAAAATTCCGAAATGCAACCGATAGAGCGAATCTATATAAACTCGGCCTGATAGCATTTCTCACAATAAACGATCTCGGGTCGATCAGGGGGAAAAGCGGTATATATTGATGCTGAGCACTTGGCACAGATACGGTCGTAAAACCTAGGTGGATTAAGCCGTGCGAAACGCCTATTTTCCCGGCATTTTAAACATTGGGATGGAAGAGGTATATTCATTTTACGCAACAGGTCGAATTCAATAGAAGCAATGTTAAATTTTCTGTCACAAGTAGTACAAGAAATAACTTCCTTTAAAATTGATTCGTCGGTTTCACCGATAGTCTCTGGCACATCCTCGCCTCGAATAGTTGCGTCTCGCTGCTGCTCAACTTCGTCATTCCAATTAAATCCAAACTGTAATGCTTCGTCCTTTGTTTTTGGTAAAAATTTATGCGCATTAGAGTTATTGTACGCGAATTTACTAAAGCCTGGCTGGAAAAATTCTCCATACGGCCACGCCCGTCCCAACTCATCAACATACGGATTTGTTTTCATGTCTTCTATAATCTGTACTTTCAATTTCTCAAATTCTTCTTTCGAATATTCTTTATTTAATACACAGTAGGATTTTCTTTTTAGATTCACGCAACCAAAATTGTTTTTAGATCCAACAGCCCAGTGGCAGTATTCAGTATTTATAACTTCCGGAAAACAAAAAGAAGAAAACTTGGTGTTACTTGCCCCGGCGCCCACACTCGCACATTCGTACAAAAGTTCCGCTCCATTTCCCCATCCAGAATAATCCATGCAATCTTTCGTCGAGTGAACCGTCAAGAACTGACAATACTTACTGTTTTCTGCACCGCTTGCTACGTACATATCCTTACAATTTTTACTACCATATACGTACTCCCCAGTCACATTCAAGTTCTGAGTGTTTCCTGAATAAACACGATAAGGAAATTTAAGCCAAAATAGTTCAACTTCTTTTTTTAATTTATTAATCCCAGATCGAGTATCAAGTTTCAACTCTTTCAATTTTTCAAAGTAGTCTTCTTTGCTGTATTGCACGTTAAAAATCTGATACGAAGCACCGCGCAGGTTTACACAACCAATACAATTCATAGAGCTGTAACAATTACGAGAAAACCACACATCTGTACAATCTGCGCAATCTTCAGAATAAAAAACTCGGTATGACCTTTTCTGACTGATTGATTCATAACACAACTCAGAATCAAAGATTCTCATAGAATCAGCGGTATCTTTAGCTCCTCGGAGGATAGAAGAAAGGTACACATTTTCACAATAATCAGCCCATATAGCCAAAGTACAATTCTTAGAATATGCGATAGAATTACTATAATCGCAATTTTTTAAAGTTAGATATTCTGTTTCAAGCGCAGTATAGGGAGTTTTTTCCGAAAGCTCTTTAAGTTGTTCTAAAAATGATCGGCTCGGGTCATATTCCATGGCATACTCAGTACCGTCCCATGAATCACCCCACCAACACGGCTGACAATACACTGTGATTTTTTGGGTCGGAGTAAACATTGAAAGCATCTTTTTTTGACACTTGTCGCAATTTCGCCAAAATAAGGACCAACCATTTGCGCAGGATAGGCGCCGAACCATGCGGCACTCCGGGCACCAGGTCGGTGCAGGTACTTGCATCTTTTCATAAAATCCAAAATCCTCCGATGCTATCGTGAAATCTTTATTGCAATTTGCGCAACTTTTGGTTTCAGCTTGCATAATAAAAGTATATACCTACGCACTTACAAAGCAAATCTAGCATTAGTGGACGACCGTTTCTTATTGCTAAATAGTTATTTTACTAGACTCTTGAACTCTTTTGGCAAAGGTGATTCAATTTTTATAATTTTCCCTTTCATATCCGCAAACTCGATCGACTTTGCATGAAGTGCGAGACGCTCGATACCCTCCGGACAATATGCTCCGGGATTGTAGAGATCATCACAAGCAACCGGGTGATTTAAGAATTTCATATGCACGCGGATCTGATGCGTCCGGCCGGTCTTCGGTTTTACTTCTAAATATGTAAAATTTTTCAAGCGTTTAAGTACTTTGTATTCCGTAACTGCTTCGCGTAACTCCCCCCTTGCCCCTCTGCCAGAGAGCCATCTTCGGAAATCCTTGGGGCTTCGGCCAATCGGCTTATTTATTACTCCCCTATCATTTTTTACATTGCCGGAAACAATAGCATGATAAACTTTTTTTATTTCCCTATTTTGAAATTGCTTTTTTAAAAACTCATGCGCTTTTTTATTTTTAGCCAGAAGCATTACT
>CAYGIL010000071.1:0-3285 GCA_964349965.1 uncultured Candidatus Saccharibacteria bacterium
GGATCTGGCTTCCCCACTCTATCTCTGTGTTTTTCATCTTCATACTCTCCTCAAAAGTCTTTTTTTCTTGTTCGGCGCGTTTAAAGATCTTCGCCCGCAAAATAGCCATAGCCTGCTCACGATTTTGCTCCTGACTACGCTCTCCTGAGGAGTGTACGGAAATACCGGTTGGGGTGTGGATAACCCTAACTGCTGTTTCTCTTTTGTTCACATTTTGTCCTCCCGGACCACCGGATCTTGCAAATTCTATCCTTATTTCATCAGGATTTATAACAATATCCCTCTCTTCGAGACGTGAGAATTTTGGTAATACCTCGACAAGGGCAAAGGAAGTGTGGCGTAATTTCTTGGCATTGAATGGAGAAATGCGGACGAGCCGATGTACGCCAGACTCATTTTTCAAAGTCCCGTACGGACTGTTACCGGAGATTTCTACTGTGATATTTTTATAACCATTGTGATCATTTTTATGCTCATGAATAAGCGTCATACCCCAACCCTTTTTCTTTACGCATTTTTCATACATCGAGAAAAGCATACCTGCAAAATCCTCTGCATCGTCACCCCCAGCGCCAGAAATAATTGAAAGAATCGCGTTCCCCTTATCATACTTTTTAAACACATTAAGCTCGCCTTTTAGTGTTGCAATTTCTTTTAAAACACCTTGCGCACGCACCTTGTCACTCCAAAAATCCGCACCGGACATTTCGGATTCGAGAGAAACTATTTTCTTTTGTATTTCATCGCGGTCCATTTTTGAGCCAAAGGTGAGGATTGAACTCACGACCCCGTCTTTACGAAAGACGTGCTCTACCAACTGAGCTACTTTGGCTTATGCGAGGTTTCTATTGTACTCTACTCCTTATCTTTCATCAATCTTACCATCAAATTCTATAAAAACTTCGGTTACTTTTCGGTTAATTTCCTGTAAATATTTCTAAGCCAAACACAAGCCAACCCTGCCACACAAAGGGTGATAATAATAAGAGTTATCCCAAAAACATATTTTAAAATAGATCCCAGCATGCCCGAAAAAAAGACTGAACGCACAGAAACAGTGATAGGAGAACTTTCTCTACTCTCAGCCCCTCGACTGTCTTTTATCCGAGCTGTAAAGTTGTATACCCCTGCATCTAGACGCTTGGCCACCACGGTCGCAAAATCCCCAAGCGAATTACTCCGTGTATATTCTTCTGATACGAGTGCATCCCCCTCTCGAACGTATATGGTCACATCAGAATCCGGATAAGTAGTTCCTCTGATTTTAAGCAAGTCCCCCTCCTCTATCGCTCCTGGATAATAAGTAATATTTGGCGCATCAATACCTTCAATCGAGTACTCTGCTGAAGCGCTTTCGGTATTACCGGCATTATCAATTGCAGTAACAAGTAATTTATAATTTCCCGGAGCTCGCGCAGGAAGAACATATGGATTCGATAATGCCTGTGGAGCATTTCGAAGTGGCTCGCCATCATTCCCCACTTTTACTTCGTAATGACTTATACCGGATTCATTGTCAGCAGTATTGAAAAGAACGACGGGTTGCGGATCTAGTCCTTTGGCACCATGAGGAAATGTTATAGAAAAAGGCTTTGGTGGAGTTTTATCGATATTCACTCGAAAGCGAGACACTGGTCCCCAGCCATTTATCGTGCGCACCTGGACAGCAAAATAATTTATGCCGTCAGGAATATTTTCCACTTTCTTTTTTGATATCAGTTTTATATATGAAACTGATGGTACAACAGAAGCTGATCTACCAATGCCAGTAATTACTTCCAAAGCACCGTCGGGTAATTCCCAAGAAAATTCCACATCATTGCTGATATACCATTTTTCTTGATCAAAATGAGTTAGAGAACTTATTTTAAGCGCATTACTATTGACAGTCAAAACCTCATTTGACAATGTGTAAACTGCCACACTAGGACCATCTAATACATCCGTGCCAGCACCGTCATTGGCAAGCACTAAGCCAGAAGAAAAACTAATATTTGCCGATCCCGAACCACGCGCCTTAAATGTAATTGCCAGTACTTTTCCGTTCGTACCAATATAACCCGGGTTAGGAACTATGCCCTCAAAAGAAACAGTGCCTTGGCTATTTGAAAAAGACGGCTCAGTGGGCCAAAGAGAAAAAATAGACCCTTGTTTTGAAACCGAGACGACTTCTAGCCTATCTGGTGGAAAAGATACGACACCAGAAGCAGCATTAATAGTTTGATCATTACTCTCAACATTTACATTTACTGAAAATATTTTTCCTGTACCATATGAACCAGATGGTGGATAAAAATTAAACGACGCGGCACTCACTGTAAAAGGAACAAGGAAAAACAACGTAAAGGAGAAAAATATTTTATAAAATATGCCCATGTCTTTTATAAATAATCACAACTATAATCAATAATATAAGTATAACTAAAAATCCGTATTGTTCCAACCATTCGTCGTGCATAGATGTAGGCAATACAACGACTCGCTCATTACCAGCATTATCAATCGCACGTACATATATATCCCTATCGAGTTCCGAACGTGCTAATAAATATGGGCTCTCTGCTTCTTTCCACCATCCAAACCTTCCTTCGCGTACATCATAACGTTTCATTCCCGATCCTTTATCTTGAGTTGCGAAAACAAGGAAATACTTTCCGTCAAAAACACTAAGGTCTTCGACAACAACAGGAGTAAAAATTTCTGGAGCTTCATTATCTATTTTCGTCTCCTTTATACTACTGCCATCCCCCGATCGTATGTTGATCTCAATATCCCGACGAGTAAAAGCAGTCTCAGTTCCAATGCCATCATTTTCCAAAACCCTCAACTTTTCTTGAATTATTTGCGCAATACCTTTTTCTCTTGCCTCAAAAACTATAGTAAAGAGGATGTTGTCTGGTCCAGAAAATCCACCAGGAGTAACGCCAGAATAAATCACAATTCCCGGAGACACCACATGAGGCTTTTCAATCCAAAAATTTATAGGAGAATTACCATCACGAATCTCTTTTACTCTGAGTAGACCAGCGGGAAAAATAATCCGCCCTTCGGCTGCATTTACAGTATCATCAGAATACAAAACTACACTCACTAAAAAATCTTCGCCAATACGTAAATCCCCTTTACTCGCATCAAGCTTCATCTCAGCAGCAAACGACGTTACTGGAATTAATACAAGTATTGCTATAAATACGTATGTTATTTTTATAAATATTGATTTCATTACTATCGAGTCCAATTAAAAACCATAATACTAAAGTCAATCAGATCTACTTTGCCATCGGA
>CAYGIL010000072.1:0-3174 GCA_964349965.1 uncultured Candidatus Saccharibacteria bacterium
TCTACGGCCCGCCGGGAACGGGGAAGACGCTCCTCGCACGTGCGTGCGCGGGCATACTCCCACCACTCGCATTCGACGAGGTCATCGAGACAACCGCCATTCACTCGTTCGCGGGAACGCTCCGCGGCGACATCATCCCGTCCCCGCCGTTCCGTTCGCCGCACCACACCTCCTCGTACGTCTCCCTCGTCGGCGGCGGTACGTTCCCGCGCCCGGGAGAAATCACGCTCGCGCACAACGGCGTCCTCTTCCTAGAGGTCGGCTTGGAAAGAGAGGTAAGTACGTTTTAGCGGTATGAACACATTGGTGGTCGGTTTGTAAAAAGTAGTAAAAAAAATAGGCCTGCATTGTGCCATATAAGTAGGCGGATACTTTTCGCGAGATTTTTTGCAGACCAACCAAAATGGTGGTTGGCTTATAAAACAACAAATATATAGCAGTATGGCTGTACTTTTGCCCTAAAAAATGCGAGGATTTTAGCGACAGACTAATGTCGCATGAAATCCATTACACCCACATTTTCCTATTTCTTAGGACTCATAACAGGAAGAGGACACCTATTTCACGATAGTAAGATAATCGCTGTCGAGTTTTCTCATGCCAACGAATTTGCAGAGGGTATCGCGCACTGTCCAGTATGTGGTTGGTTGGCAACAAATAACGGGGGCGGTCTTAAATGCAAGAATCCAGCATGTGGTAAACCTGTAGACCCGTCAGTAAAGAAAACATATAACCAGCCAGAATCTGCAATTACATCACTTCAGAAAGTTATCATACCGTTTCTTAATAGTGAGATAGAGGCAAAATTTGATATTACTGGAAATAAAAACATGACTCTCTTAGTCATGGACTTTGCAAAATGTGAGGACTTATTCAACGAGACAATCTCATACTTTGCGCCAGATATGAGTTTCGATAGGTTTCACATACCAAAAGCTATTTACAAGGCGAGCAAAGAATCAAAAATAGAATTCGTAAATGGCTTGCTTGATACTTCTGGTTTTCCTTCGCCAGGTGGCTGGTTAAATAGAGACGGCGAAAAGGGGCATGGACGAATGAGAGTATATTTTCAGCTAGTGAGAAACTGGCATCTGCCTGTTGAGATAGATAACTTTCTGAGGTCAGAGTTTGGGCTTCCAATTCATACTATTGATTGGGGACACCCAAATATTCGGGATGCTAATCTAACAGATTATTTCAATGCAAGACCTACAACATGGAGTCGTGAACATCAACTTAAGTTTTTTCCAGAATATTACGGAGCGTTTAAGTTTCGCATAAGTTCAAAACAGGCTCTTTTTGATGAACTCCGCGACCATAATGTCGCGACAGTATTCAATGATAGAGATGATTGGTTCCCACCTTCAAAAATCACAAGCGGCAAAATCAAAGCATATCACCCTGGAGAACAAGATTTACGCATACCAGAAGCAGCCAGAAAACATTTTGACGCTTTTTGGCAAATAAACCTTGCTATGGGTTGCAAATTTTTAAGTGAACTACAAAGCAACTCAAAAAATCCAGTTTACTTTGCTCTTACTGGAGAAACGGAATCAAGTGGCAACGTGGATGCTCTCTTAAAAGAAAGAGATGCGATTAGCACACAGCTTAGAGAGGAAGCGTTCGCAAAAGGAGTGGAGCCATCGGAAAAGAAACAGAAAGCGGTTCGAGATGAGGACGGAATACTTGAATCATCACTTTATGCACCACTTTCCGTCTATCTGCATGAATATCTCGCAACAAAATATAAAGAGGATGTAATAACTTTTGACACATCAGCAGGCAATCTGAACTTGTTTCTTAAAAACAGAAACCCAAGCTTACTAGAAGTTTTTGATTACTGTGAACAATACCGTATTCGACCAGACATTGTCGGCTTTCTGACGGCTACTCGTCGTATCGCTTTTATTGAGGCAAAAATTACACCTCTTGACTTGAAGGCAATCGGGCAACTTTTAGGGTATTGCTTTGTCGCTCAACCTGAAGAAGCAATACTCGTTTCCAATAGGCCAGTTGCAACATCACTGGTCATGGTTTTGAAAGCGCGCCCCGATTTACTGGAGTACTCTGAGGGAAAATATATAAAACTTGGAGTTTGGACTGGTAAATCTCTCGAATATATTGAGATATAAAATTATGGAAAAGAATGATTTTACAGAAAGAATGAGGCAGTGGTTGGAAAGTTTTCTTAAAAGAAGGCTTGCCTCAACTCACGATGTGCTTGAAGTATTAGCACCAACATCAAGCTTGTCGAAGTTGAATAATGAGCACATTAAAGGACTCCAAAATTATTCGTCTTGGGATTTTAAGCCTGACATATTGGGTATTATTCAAGATAAGAAAACAAATCAGAAAGAAATAGTATTACTAAACAGGTCAACCTCTGCACTCAGCTTAAAAGAAATCGGGGAAATCAACTGCTATGCTCGTCTTACAAAAGCAAGTCTTGTATTTCTTACATCTACCCGAGGACTTTCTAGCGAGGTAAATATACTTTTGCTTGATGACGATATTAGAAAACGGGTTCTGCAACTAAATGGCGGTGGAGAGATAACTATTTTTGCGTGGGACGAGGGGGCAGATTCTATAAATCAAAACTCTGTAGTTCCTTTCACCAAAAAAGACTTTTTACTTGGATAACTATCTCTTCCAGTAGACGCAGATAAACTCGTGTACTTTGTTAAATCGAAAAACATACGGATATCCGAGTGTCTTCATGTTGTTGTATTCTTTTTGTCTATCCCAAATTACATATTCTTCAATCTCGAAACCAATCTCTTTCATTATCCTCGTCTGGTCTTCATGCAAAGGATAGAATTTGTCTTTTTTCCGGATGTCCATCACAACAGAACAGCACCGTTTGTTTGGTTTTAATGCCACATAAACTTTCTCAAAGACTGATTTTAGGTCTTGCAAATATGCTTCATAGTCGCTGATGTTTCCTAAGTCTTTTTTTGAATCAGAATAGTTGCGAATTTCCTTAGAGTCCGCGCTTCTTTTCATGTTGAGAATATCCCAATACGGCGGAGAAGTGACAACGAGGTCTACCGACTCAGGTTTTACATGTTTGAGTAAGTTGCGTGAATCTGCACAATATACTTCTGGAGCAAATCTTTCTTTTTTTTCTTCAAAAATCTCTCCCTGATACTCTGTCGCTCTTTTTTTTGCTATTTT
>CAYGIL010000073.1:0-3166 GCA_964349965.1 uncultured Candidatus Saccharibacteria bacterium
GAAATAATCAGTCTAGAAATATGAGCTTTTGTAATACTTTCCCCAGAATTGATAATTTCCTGGAAGTTGATAACCCAACCATCTTTTTCTAATAAAACCCCTACATCTCGTGCGTATGTATGACGATCATCTTGTAATTTTTTTATTAAGTCGTTGAGATTTTGATTCTTTATGTCGACGTATAATCCTAAAACATGATACTTTTTACCAGATAAACTTCTGGTCGAGAATTCTATTCCCGGAATAAGTAGCATACCTAATTTTTTCGCATATTCAAATATTGACACATCATCATATGCCTTGAGCGTATCATGGTCAGTGATAGATATGGCTGATAAACCATACGCATGAGCCCTATCTAAAAGTTCTCTTGGCGACAAAAGTCCATCAGAACAAGTGGTATGTGTATGTAAATCAATATATTTCATAGCTACCACGATTTAATTTTATTTCTCAATGATATTTCAATTTCTTTTGTGTCAAGAATTCTTTGAGCCCTAGGATAATTCTTTCGTAGCTCATTGATCAATTCGTCTTCACTATAGTTTCTTTTTATAATTTTTCTAAGCTCGAGTACTTTGTCTTTTAACTCTTCATCGAGGGAGCCGAGTTCTGTAGCGGAAAAAACAAAATCAAACCAAAAAGGTAAATCATAGTCTTCCCACGTCATATGCAAAGCCTTGCTCTTAATAAGAGCTTTTTCTCCATTTTGAATTTGATTAAAAGCGGCATTAAACTGCTTATAAGAAATAACGTGTAAATCTATAGGTATTTTAGAATTCGTATTTTTTCCATTTTTTAAAGAGGACAGGACGTCTTTGATACTTTCCAACGCATTTTTTATTGAAATATCAGATTGCACATAACCTTCTTTGTTTAAAGTGGTCTGAATGTCATGTAACGTATCGTCATCAACACTTCTTAATACAATCAATATATCCATATCCGGAAGCATTTTGAGAACTTTTCTAGGTTTGATGTCGGGATTTACTCTATCACAATTACTGCAAACAGACCTTAAGTCAGGCAAATTATTTTGAGCTTGGCATTCGATACAAGCCAAACTTGCACTTATCCCCTCCTTAGAAGATATTTTTTTTATTTGTATTAAGTTATTTTCAATAAAATTATTAATTTCATCCACTTTCACAAAACCATCCTGGACCTTTGCATAAAAAGGATATCCTAAACCGAAACTACCTAAGTGATTCTCTCCTAATTTGTCATGCAAAATATGATCCACATCCTCAAGTTCTTTTACAATACATTGTGCAAATTTTTGCGACTCGCTAAAAGAAACGAGGGTTTCGCGAAGCAGGGCTTCAAGGTCGGCCAGGAGAAATTCAGTATTATTAGATTTGCTAGGCAAAATATGTTCGATCATAATATGATAGAATTTTTCTACTTTCTACTAAATACTTTCTTTACTGCCTCTTTGATAGCGTCTTTTCCCATGCCATAATGCTCGACAAGCTCGTCAGGTGTACCGGATTGGCCAAACTTGTCTTTAACTCCAACGAACTCGATCGGTGTTGGGAAATTTTGAGCAAGTATTTCAGCGACAACACTTCCAAGTCCTCCAGCAATCTGATGCTCTTCTACTGTCACGATTTTCTTTGTCTCCTTTGCAAGCTCAATGATCGCATTCACATCTATCGGCTTGATCGAAGAGATATTCATAACCTTAGTTTTTATTCCTTCTACTTCAAGTTCTTTTGCAGCTAATAATGCACGATGTGTGAGGCTGCCAGTTACGATAATTCCGACTTGAGCAATTCCTACATCAGGTATCCAATACGTTTCCGCTTTTCCTAAACTAAACGGAGTTTCATCAGTTGTTATTATCGGCGTTTTTTCTCGTGCAAGTCGCAAGTATGCAGGCTTACCAGTTTTCACAAGCGTGATAGTTGCCTTCTTCGCCTCGATGGAGTCACACGGGGACACAACATGCATGTTTGGGATAATACGCATGAGAGCGATATCTTCGAGAGCCTGATGCGTGCCGCCGTCGGGCCCAACTGAAATCCCCGCATGAGAGCCAACGATTTTCACTGGTCTATCATTATACGCTATAGTTGTACGAATCTGCTCCCAGTTACGACCAGGAGAAAACATTGCGTAACTTGAGACGAAAGGAATTTTACCCATGGCTGCCATGCCGGAAGCAACCGTTGCAAGGTTCTGCTCTGCAACACCAACCTCGACAAACCGTTCTCCGAATTTTTCTTTAAACTTTATCATCTGCGTCGACTCAGTGAGGTCCGCACAAAGCGCAACGACTTGTTCATCTTTTTCTCCCGCGATCACAAGCCCGTCGCCAAATCCCTTACGAATCGGTTCCTGTTCGACATCGTTATTAAAAATTTTTGGATTTAATTTTAGCTGTGGATTTAACATATTTATTCATGTTCGCTCTTTATCTTGCCGCCAAGGGTCCGTAACTCTTTGAGAGCTATTTCATAGTCCTTTTTTGCTTCTTTTGCGTTCGGATCATACCCGTGCCACTTGTAATCTCGTTCGAATTCATGAACACCCTTGCCGGCAATAGTATGCGCGATAATTACTGTCGGCTTTTCATAAATCGCCTGAGCTTCTTGGATCGCTTCATTCATCGCTCTAAAATCATGCCCTGGCGCTTCGATCACGTGAAAGTTAAACGCTCGCCATTTATCAGTAAGCGGCTCAAGTGGCATAATATTTTCAGTGTATCCATCAATCTGAATATTATTTCGATCAATGACAACGATCAGGTTATGAAGTTTCTGTTTACCCGCCAGCATGGCACCCTCCCAATTATTCCCTTCGTCAAGCTCTCCGTCACCGAGAAAACAATATATAAAGCGATCCATGTCTTTCTTGTCGATCCGATCAGCCAAAGCCATTCCAACTGCCTGTGACAGCCCAAGCCCGAGAGGCCCCGAAGAAGTCTCAACGTAGGGCAAATACTCGCGATGTGGATGTCCCTGCAAACGCGAGCCGAACTTGCGAAGTGTTTTTAATTCATCAAGCGGAAAGTATCTTGCGTGTGCCATCGTCGCATAGAGAACAGGACAAATGTGCCCGTTTGAAAGCACAAGCCGATCCCGCTCTGCCCAGCCTGGGTTCTTGGGGTCATGTTTTAAAATATGAAAATAAAAGAGTGTGAAAATATCAGCCATGTCGAGCG
>CAYGIL010000074.1:0-3164 GCA_964349965.1 uncultured Candidatus Saccharibacteria bacterium
TTTGTTTATCTACATGCTTCACTACGTTCCATAGTGACTCGATGTAGTCGTTGTGATATGTCACGTATGGATTATCTTGATCAGCCCAATACCCCATTCGCTTAGTAAAGTTTTTCCATAAATCGATGTATTCCCACACACTGTCTTTACATAATTTGTTAAACTCCGCAATACCATATTGCTCAATATCATTTTTTGATTTAAATCCAAGCTTTTTTTCTATCTGTAATTCAACCGGCAATCCATGTGTGTCCCAGCCGCCTTTACGCCTAACATGATACCCGCGCATCGTTTTATACCGAGGAATAACATCCTTAAAAGAAAAAGGTTCCATCGTATGCAGGACGGGTTTTGAATTTGCTGTCACCGGACCATCGTAAAATACAAATTCGCCTTTTGGTGATCTTTTGTTTAAAGATTTTTTAAAAATTTCTTCCTTATTCCAAAATTCTAAAACACGCTCTTCGCGAAGTGCTGCATCGGATTTCTTAGATAGTTCATCACTGGCCATAATTCTTGATTATACCACAAAATCTTTCTTTTTACATCTTTGCCAGCGCCTTGATACCGAGCAAGTGAAGCCCTGTTTTCATGACAAAAGAAAATGCATACGTTAGAGCAACTTTGTATGACGATGCTTTATCTTCTTGGTGAACGATAACGGTATTTCCATAGAAACTATTAAATGCACGTGCAATCTCGATCAGATAGTTTGCAATATAGTGCGGCTCGTATTCGGAAGCTGCACGTTTGACGATCTCAGGGAACCTGTACAAAAATTTCTCTACTTCAAAAGTTTTCTCTGGAACATGCTCAAAGTCCGGTAAAATGTTTTCCTTTTGAGCTTTTTCTAGCACCGAATTCGCACGAGCATACGAATACTGTAGGTACGGACCGGAGTCACCCTCGAATGAAATCGAGGTATCAAAGTCGTATATAATGTCTCCTCCAGTCGACTGCCTCAAAATGGAATACTTGATCGCAGCTACGCCAACGACTTCTGCTACAGCATTCTTGTCCCCTTCTTCCCACTCTCGGTCTTCCATTTTTTCTCGCACGAGTGCGATCGTATCTCGAATAAGGGATTCCCCAGTAACAACGTTACCCATCCTCGAAGACATCTTGCCGCCCGAGAGCCGCATCATGCCGTGCGTGATGTGCTTCATTTTGGATTCATACTCCGGGTGGATTAGAGAAAGCGCTTTATACACGATACGCATGTAGTCTTTCTGTTCATTGGCAGTCACTGTAATACTCTCTACCATGCTCGGATTTGCAGTAAACTTTTCGAGTGCAAGTCCGAGCTCTTTGGCTTCATACGTCGGTAAACCTTTCGAGGTCATGAAGACTCGAGTGTGAAGTTTCAGCTTACCCTCTTCATTGAACTTTTCTCCTTTAAACACGACCGCTCCGTCAGACTCTTCGAATATTTCTCCCAAGTTATCTCGAACCATTTCTCTGCCTGGGATCGCCACGTTACTTTCGAGAAAATAAAAATCAAATTTGGTGCCAAGAATAGCGTACAAATCTTCGAAGGCCTTCATCGTGGCTTCAAAGCCCCAAGCATAAATCTCGTTTATATGTTCATCAGTTTTGTCGTAAATCTTTTTGTTGATCTCATCAATCTCTTCTTTGGCAATTGGGTCATTTTCATACGCCCCCGCACCCATCACGTATGCCTTGCCGATATTCGCTGCCTGCTCTCCGTGCGACACAGTCATATCCTGCAAACTCTCATCCTTTAAAAGTCCGTAGATCGCCTTTGCGACATGAAGCCCTACATCACCCTGATAATTAGCTCTAGATACTTCTGCGCCCGAATGCTCGAGGATACGCGCCACTGATTCCCCGATCGCGTTTGTCATCAGATGCCCGATATGAAACGGCTTAAAGGGATTGGGATCTGTGTACTCGATCATTATTTTCTGATCTTTAAGAATTTCATTTGTACCAACTTTCTTCCCTGCATTTAAAATCTCCTCTGTAGCATCTGTAAAAAACTTTCGCGATAAATAAAAATTTATAAACCCTGGACCAGCGACGTCTATCTTTTCGATTTCAGGAAACGTATTAAGACGGCGAATTTCAGTAACGATTTTTTCAGCCAGGGCCTTTGGATTTTCGCCAATGTTTTTTGCAATCGCGAGCGCGAGGTTGGTCGAATAATCCCCCATCGATGAATCACCCGGATGCTCAACAGTGATAGTACTCACCTCAATATCTAAATTCTTGAGCGCGTCTTGTATTAAATTTTTTATTTTGTCTTGCATTACTTGTGTCCAGTACTACCTTCACGTCCTTCCCCACGAACAGTCTCTGATAGCTCCGTTACTTCTACAATATCACAATCTTCAAATTTTTGAATTAGCATCTGAGTAAATTTCTGCCCTTTATCTAATGTCTGAGTTTCACCTGACAGATTAACCATTGATGCTACAAA
Source organism: uncultured Candidatus Saccharibacteria bacterium (assembly GCA_964349965.1). Classification (GTDB taxonomy): domain Bacteria; phylum Patescibacteriota; class Minisyncoccia; order Phycocordibacterales; family UBA9973; genus UBA9973. Next base: position 2,441 of record CAYGIL010000074.1, read on the forward strand.
CTCTCCACGAAAAGGCGCATCTATAACTCCGCCCATAATTTTCAATCCTTTATTAAAAGAAATACCGGATTTATCCCACACCAGCCCAACATAGCCCTCAGGTATTTCTAATGCAACGCCAGTGTGCACACGCATCTGCGCCCCCGGAGCAAAAATAACTGTATCTAAAACATAAAAATCCATCCCCGCATCACCAGGGTGCCCATGTGTCGGGAGCTTTGCTTCATTATGTAATTTTTTAACTTTTATTTTCATTTTAAAAACAAATCCATGTACTGCTGTGGATTCTTTGCAAACATCTCTGGCTTTTCATTTAATAATTTTAAAATTTCATCTTTAGTAAACCATCTTATATCCTCAACCTCTTCTTCACTTTTTACAAATGGATAATCATGATCAACAACAACTTTAAAAAACTGAGTGAAATACCTATGGACAGTTTCTCTCTTTATCTTTGGGCCTAAAACAAAATTCAACCCAGTTAACCCGATCTCCTCCATTGCTTCTTTTATTATATTCGATTCATAGGTCTCACCTTCTTCAACTGTACCAGAAACTGCTGGGCCCCAAATCCCAGGATCATGTTTCTTTTTAAAAGACCTCTGGGCCAATAATATATTCCCATCACTATCAGTCACCCAAAGACCAGTGACATGACAAAGATCTCTGGGGTCCAAGACCGACCTATCTTTGTAGTCTATAATTTCATCTTGTTCATTTACTA
>CAYGIL010000075.1:0-3153 GCA_964349965.1 uncultured Candidatus Saccharibacteria bacterium
TAAATAAATAAATAAAATAACTTATGCAAAAAACTCTTTCGCGGTTCCGTATTTTGACTAGTGCGTATCTCGTTTTTGCACTGGTGTTTATGTTTTCTAGTTTGATTGTACCGCAAGATGTTTTTGCTGCGTCGCTTCTCAATAAATCAGATACGATGTCTAGTCAGAAAGTGAGTACAGCCTCAAACCATACCATTGTTTTCCGAACCCCGACTGGCGCCAACCAATCTTCAGATACGATCACCATAACGCTCCCTTCCGGCTTTACGACAAATTCTTTTGATTTTGCTGATATCGACCTAGCACATTCTGCGGGTAGTCAATCAAGTTGTACGTCTGCGAGTTACACCAACGAAGAAACCTTGGCCGGTTCACCTTCAGCAACTGCATGGGGTGCCGCACTTTCGAGTCAGGTTCTAACACTTACTGCTCCTTCTGACGGTGTGGGAACGGCGGCAATTGCAACTGATGCTTGTGTAGAGATACAGATCGGCACTAACGCTACCACTGGAGCTACCGGTGATACGCAGATTACAAATAACTCTTCTGCGGCGAGCTATACGATCGCTGTTGGTGGAACTTTTGGAGATTCTGGAGATATAGTTATCAACACCCTCACAGATGACCAGGTATCAGTGTCCGCAACTGTTGATGAATCCCTAACTTTTACGATATCTGATAACTCGATCGGTTTTGGCACTCTTTCTGCTTCTGATGATTACTTTGCGAGTGGTGACACAAATGGCTCAGCAACTGAGGCTGAAGCACACACGCTTGTCGTTGGCACAAATGCTTCCAATGGATATACCACTACACTAAATGGAGCGACCCTTACTTCTGGGGCAAATACTATCACTGCGATAGGTTCAACAAACACTGCATCTTCTACTGGCTCAGAGCAGTTTGGGCTTCGTATGACGGCTTCAGGCGGTTCTGGGGCTGTAACGGCACCTTATGCCGCATCTGGATTTGCTTTTGATAGTGCTGCATTTCCTGATCAAGTTGCTTCTGCATCCGGAGCATCAGCTAATACCACTTATTCGGTTAGATACCTTGCAAATATTACATCTTCAACGGAAGCAGGAGCATACACTGCAACACTCACTTACGTGGCAACTGCCAATTTCTAAAACGGGTGTATGAACGCAGGATTTCCTAAAATAATGACGCCCATGCGAAAAATATTCTCTTACATAGCCGCAATTATTTTTTTAGTAGGTATAGCTACAACCGCGCAGGCTCTTACTGTGTCTCCTGCAAAAATTGAAATAACTGCTAATCCCGGTCAGACTTTGCGCGGAGAAATAGAACTTTTTAACGAGCAAAAAGAAAATAAGATTTTTTATTCGTCATACGAAAACTTTGAATCTCGAGGAGATTCTGGGGCCCCTTACTTTGTAGGTGCAGAGAACGGACTTGCGACGTGGGTTACAACTGACAAGACAGTGAGCCTAGCTCCCGGCGAACGCATACAGGTTCCTTATACGATCAATGTTCCGGCTTCGGCAAAACCAGGTGGTTATTTTGCAGCGATATTTTTCGGTAGTCAACCAGCACAAGGTACTGAGGGCGGCGAGGTGACAATAGGCGGCAAGATAGGTGTGCTTGTACTTTTGAAAGTTTCAGGCGATGTCGAAGAGTCAGCTGGACTTGTTAATTTCGGGGCAAAAGACGGTAGATTCTTTAGTGCGTTGCCTATAGCCCTAGAATATGGATTTAATAATACTGGCGGTGACAGAGTGATACCTCGTGGTGAGATCAGAATAAAAAACACAGTACAGCTGGAGTCCACCACACTCCTTGCTAATGATCGCGAAGGTAGTGTATTGCCAAATAGTACACGTAAGTTTGAGGCAGTTTGGGAGTCTAATAAAGAAAAGAATGAACTTGGCTTTTTTAAAACTGCATTATTGCAAATTACTGACTTTCATCTAGGTTGGTATAGAGCAGAACTTAATTTGATATGGGGGGATTCGGCGCAGACAGCACATGCAACACACCACTTTTTTATAATTCCTTGGCAACTTTTGACTATTTTAGTTACTTTTTTCGGCGCTCTCTGGTTTTTCTTTAAGGTATGGCTTGTACGATTTAAGCGTCGTATTCTTGCGGAGGCAATAAAGAATAATCAATAATAAATGCAATATCGTTCCATATTTTTTCTATTAGTATTATTGTATATATTCTCTGTAATTTCGTATGAGGTAAATGCAATTACAGTGGAAATAACAGCGACCGTTCCCGGATGCGGAGATAGTGTTATTGGTAGCGGGGAGCAATGTGATGGATCGAGCCTAGGAGGCGCAAGCTGTTCTTCTTTAGGGTTTTCTGGAGGTTCTTTGTCTTGTAGCTCAGCTTGTATTTTTAATACATCGCAATGCACTTCTGATTCTTCTAATGGTGGTGCATCGAGCAGTAGGCCGGTTTCTATACCTGCTACAAATGTAGTATTTACAGGTAAGGCGTATCCTCGTAGTACTGTAAGTCTCCTTAAAGACGGACAGGTTGTATCTACGTCGACATCAGGTGTTGATGCAGGTTTTCAGACTACTATATCCGGCACATCTAGCGGTAAGTATATATTTAGCATATATTCAGAGGATACTAAGGGCGTCCGCTCATCTCCTGTAGTTTTTCCTCTTTCCATTACGTCCGGTGTAACAACAAAAGTAAGTGATATTTTAATATCACCAACGATCGCGGTTGATAAAAGTGAGGTGCGTCACGGGGATAACATAGCTATCTACGGGCAAAGTGTTCCAAATTCTATAGTATCTATCAGTATTGATTCAGATGAGGAATTTTTAGTTAAAGATACCGCAGATGTAAATGGTATATATAGCTTGGATTTTGATACATCTGTTCTCGAAGTTGGGCAGTATAATGTTAAGTCTAAATCAATTTTGGGTAGTTATACTACAGGTTTTGGAAAATCAATTACCTTTACAGTGGGAACAAAAAATATTGTCACAGAATTGCCAAAAGTTGTAATTAAAGGTGATTCGAATGGTGATAACAGTGTCAATCTTGTTGATTTTTCAATAGTTTCGTATTGGTATAAACGTGCCAATCCGCCAGAATCCGCAGACCTGAATTCCGATGGCAAAGTAGATCTGATTGACTTTAGTATTATGGTTTTTAATTGGACTGGAT
>CAYGIL010000076.1:0-2906 GCA_964349965.1 uncultured Candidatus Saccharibacteria bacterium
GACAAAGAAGGATTTCTGCGTTCAGAAACCTCTCTCATTCAGACGATCGGGCGCGCAGCACGAAACAGCGAGGGGCGAGTGATCCTCTATGCAGATAATATAACGGGCTCAATGGAGCGTGCGCTCGGTGAGACAAAGCGTCGTCGCGACGTGCAGCTCGCGTATAATAAAAAGCATGGCATCACTCCAAAAACTATTTTGAAAAAGATAAATGACATAACTGAACAAATGGAAAGTGAACACGGGAAGACGGTGAATGCTGAGCTCGCGCTTGATCTCGAAGTTTTCAAAAAGGCGTATGCCAAAGAATTACAGAAAGACAAAAGTGTCGTTACGAAAAAAGACGGACTGACAAACGTAAAGCTCCACATGTCTGACAAAGAGAGGGAAGATCTCGTATACGAGAAAATAATAAAAATAAAAGAAAAAGAAATGAACAAAGCCGTCAAAGAACTCGACTTCGAAACCGCGGCAATTCTTCGTGATGAGATCGGGGTATTGCGTACTAAAATGAACAGGAAGGAGGATTAACTTTTCTTGATTTCTGTGCTATAATATAGGTATAAGAGTATTGGTATACACCCCCTATGGATGCGGCGGGGTGTCATTGTGTTTATAGGGAAATAATATATGAAAAACCAGCAAAATATAGATAAAATAAGGGACAAAATAGTTGTAAGGGGGGCTCGGACCCATAACCTCAAAAACATCGACGTCGAGATGCCACGGAACAAAATGGTGGTTATTACGGGCGTTTCAGGCTCCGGCAAGTCCTCGCTCGCTTTCGATACGATCTTTGCCGAAGGACAGCGCCGGTATGTCGAGTCCCTCTCTTCTTATGCACGACAGTTTTTGAATCAAATGCCAAAGCCGGATGTGGATGAGATCACAGGTCTCTCGCCTGCAATTTCGATCGATCAGAAGTCCCGATCTAATAATCCGCGTTCGACAGTGGCTACGATTACAGAAATATATGATTACCTGCGTGTGATGTATGCACGCATCGGGCATCCGCATTGCCCACTGTGCGGCGAAGAAATCAAGAAGCTTTCAAATGAAGAAATTTTAAATTTCGTTTTAAACAAGATTGTTATGCAGCAGAAGCATAATCTCGCCGCTTTACCCGCAAAGCGGGACCCTCACGGACTCGATTCTGCTTCTGCTGCTTCCCATTCGCAAAAGAATAAGCGCAAAGTTATGGGTGTCGAGTGGGATGATACAGAGATCAAGATCTTTTCTCCGGTTGTGCGAGGTCGTAAGGGTGAGTATTATCAGCTTCTCTACGACTTACTTGGAAAGGGCTTTAGTCAGATTCGTCTCGATGGCGAGATGAAACAGCTAAGGGAGCAGATCACGCTCTCGAAAAATAAAGCGCACAATATCGACATACTCGTTGATCAGTTTTTCGTGCGCGAGTTTTCAGTGAAAGGAGAGAAAGGCGTTACGGATGATGCGCGTATTCGTCTCGCCGAGGCGCTCGAGCGTGCACTTTTAGAATCCGACACTGTCGTTAATGTCTCGATTGGAGACGAAGAATTCCTTATGTCTGCAAAGTTTGCTTGTAAGAACGATGGATTTTCTTTCCCGGAGGTTGAGCCCCGACTTTTTTCTTTCAACTCTCCGTACGGTGCATGTCCGACGTGCAACGGTCTCGGATCAAAGTACTTTGCGGGAAATGAACCTTGTGAAGACTGCAAAGGCGCGCGGTTGCGAGTTGAAGCACTCAATGTATTTCTTACGGCAAAAGACGATAAGGATAAACGAAAAATAAATATCCTAGATCTTACTTCGCTTTCTATCAAAGATGCGTACGAATTTTTCAAAAATTTAAAACTTTCTCCACAGGAAGAAGAGATTTCTCTTCCAGTTGTTCGAGAGATAAAGGGTAGGCTTCAGTTTATGTTAGACGTCGGACTTGATTACTTACAGCTTTCTCGTAAGGCGAACACTCTATCCGGCGGGGAAGCGCAGCGTATTAGGCTCGCGTCTCAGCTCGGTTCACGGCTCGTCGGAGCGTTCTACGTGCTCGACGAGCCGACGATCGGATTGCATCAGCGGGATAATGATCGACTTATAAAAACTCTTCTTAACTTACGTGATTTAGGAAATACGATTCTTGTAGTTGAGCATGATGAAGATACGATCTACGCATCAGACTACATTGTCGACATAGGTCCAAAAGCGGGCGTTCATGGAGGAAACGTAATCGTATCAGGCGATCTAGAGGAGCTTTTAACTGCAAAGAAAAATACAAGTGGTTCACGCACCCTTTCATATCTGCGCGGCGAAACTAAAATCGAAGTTCCTAAAAAACGTCGAGAAGGGAAGGGTTCGCTGCGGGTGGCAGGAGGCAAGGTATTTAATATCACAAACTTGAATGTCGAAGTACCGCTCGGTGTGATGACTTCGATTACGGGTGTATCTGGTTCTGGTAAGAGTTCTTTTATGTATGAGATCTTGTACAAGAATTTGCAGGCGCGGTTAGAACGCAAATATCGCAGTGCGCAAGTCTTCAATGTCTCGTCATTTTCTGGTACAGAATACCTTTCTCGCGTGATCTTGATTGACCAGTCTCCGATCGGTCGGACACCGCGTTCTAATATCGCGACGTACACAGGCTCTTTTACTCATATGCGTGACCTATTTGCCGCGACAGAGGATGCACGATTACGAGGGTGGAAGGCAAACAGGTTTTCATTTAACGTAAAAGGTGGCCGTTGTGAAGCGTGTGAAGGTAATGGCGAGATCGCAGTTGAGATGCACTTTTTACCGACGGTGTACGTGACCTGTGATGTTTGTCGGGGTAAAAGGTTTGACAAAGAGACCCTTACAGTAAAATACAAAAAGAAAAATATCTACGAAGTGCTTAGGATGACTGTAGAGGAAGGGCTTACGTTCTTCAAGGA
>CAYGIL010000077.1:0-2824 GCA_964349965.1 uncultured Candidatus Saccharibacteria bacterium
GTCCAGGAGTGTCGATGATATTAAATCGGTGCTTCTTGGTTTTATCAGTGAGAGCGTATGTAGGGGTCCAAAAACAAGTCACCGCCGCAGAGGTGATCGTGATTCCACGTTCTCGCTCCTGCTCCATCCAATCAGTCGTCGTCTCACCGTCATGCACCTCTCCGATCTTGTGGGATACACCTGTGTAGTAGAGCACGCGTTCAGTCGTCGTCGTTTTACCCGCGTCAATGTGCGCGATGATACCTATGTTTCTAACTTTTTCTAGTGGATAATCTCGTTCCATATGTTAATTTTGAATATTATTCTTACTTTTAATCATTTTACAAACAACAAATATAATGAATCCTAATATAAATACGGGAGCAGCTATCAATTGTAAGCCTAATCCACACGCAATACAATATTCAACCAATTGAAGAGCAACAAACAAAAAGACAGCAAATAGTGCGCCTAAAATCATAAGTGTTATACCTATATATCGAAATATATTGATCATCATACTAGATATTTATCTTACCACGCAAAGTGAGCAAATGCTTTGTTTGCGTCTGCCATTTTGTGAGTATCGTCTTTCTTCTTGATCGCAACACCTTCGTTCTTTGATGCAGCGATAAGTTCGTCTGCGAGCTTGATATGCATTGGCTTTCCCTTTCCACTTCGAGCAGCATCACGGATCCAGCGCATAGAGAGCGCGAGACGTCGTTCAGGGCGAACTTCGCGAGGAACCTGATAGTTCGCTCCACCGATACGCTTTGAACGAACTTCGGTGACCGGACCCGCGTTTTTAAGTGCGAGGTCGAAAACTTCGAGAGGGTTTGGATTGCCTGTCTTTTCTTTGATAACGTCAAAAGCCTGATAGACGATCTTGCGTGAAGTCTCCTTCTTCCCTGCCCACATGACGTAGTTGATAAACTTCTCAAGCTTTTCTGAGTTGTATACAAAGTCTGGGCGTACTACGTGTTTGTTTTTGATCTTGCGTCGCATAAAAATTATTTCTTAGAATCTTTCTTTGGCTTCTTGTTACCGTAGAGGGATCGTCCTTGTCGGCGCTTTTCTACTCCCTGAGTATCGAGCACACCACGAACGATGTGATATCGTACACCGATCAAGTCCTTCACGCGACCACCCCGGAGAAGTACCACTGAGTGTTCCTGCAAGTTGTGTCCTTCACCTGGGATATATGCAGTAACTTCCATTCCGTTTGTAAGGCGTACACGAGCGATCTTTCGAAGCGCTGAGTTCGGCTTCTTTGGAGTTGTTGTTGAAACTTTTGTACACACGCCACGCTTGAAAGGAGACGGGTAAATAACCGGCCGGTTCTTGAGGACGTTGAAACCTTTTGCCAAAGCCACCGTCTTGTGCTTGCGGTGAACTTTAACTCTATTTTTCTTGATTAGTTGATTTACTGTTGGCATATATATAAAAACAAAAGAGTCTTAAAGACTCTACGGGACTCCGAACAAATATACTACAACTTTAGAAATATTGCAACCAGCTAGAGCCCAAAGCCGGTTATAAGCTCAAAGAGGGTCGTAAGTATCGGGTACAAAACATCAGAAAAATAAATTATGAAAACAATGAGGAGTATAAAGGAATACTGCTCTATAACCTCCAAAGTGCCGTACATAGAGCTCGGCAAGAAAGAAAAAAGGATCTTTGATCCGTCGAGCGGTGGGATCGGTACGAGATTAAAAATCCCGAGACCTAGGTTTATGATCACGATCGCAGAAGTTACGAAATAAAAATCAGCGGCAATACTAACAGGTAGCGTAACGTATGCCCCGATCCGCATGATGATACCAAACACTATCGCGAGACCAAAGTTCGAAAGCACTCCTGCCGCTGCGACCCAGACTGTTCCCCACTTGCGGTCACTTAGATTCGCAGGATTGTACGGGACTGGCTTTGCCCAACCAAAGAGGAACCCGGCCTTTGAGATGATGAGAAGTGCCGGCAATAAGATCGAACCAAATAGGTCAAGGTGCGCGAGAGGGTTAAGAGTGAGGCGACCTGCGTGTCGGGCGGTGTGGTCGCCAAAGTATTCTGCCATAAATCCGTGCGAAACTTCGTGAATCACCACGGACATGATGAGGATAACGACGTAAAAAATCATATTGATCGGCTCCATAATTGCATTTTAGCATACTTTGTGCTACTATATAAGGATATGCAGAAAGTATGCGCAATAACTAAAAAGGGTTCGATCATCGGAGGCGGATACTCTAACCGCACCCGTGCAACCAAGTTTAACCCTACCGGCAAGGTCCGCAAATATCCAAACCTTCAAAAGAAGAGGATTTTCGTACCTGAACTCAACAAAAACGTCATCATCGAAGTCTCCGCTCGCGGCATGCGCACCATGAAAAAGAACGGCGCATACGCCACCCTCCTCAAAGCTGGCTTAATTAAAGCGTAACCTACAAAATAAAAAACTCCCCAACCGGGGAGTTTTTTATTTTAGTAAATTCCAGAAAAAATTAAAGACGATTACGTAAGAAGCGAGGAAGGCAGTCCAGGTGATGGTTGTAAAAACCCAATTGGGAACCACAATACCAAAAACCTCTTAACAACTCCTTGAACAAATTTTAGTTCTACTTTTTCACCCGCCTCCTCTCGCAATTCCCTTTCCCGGCTAGTCATCGGACAAGTACCTTTGTTGCAGAGCTGAATAGTAGCCACGATTACCATAAAAACTGCCCCGTAAATACGGTACTGAGTAAACAAAAGCACCATGCTTATCGCAATTCCTGCGAAAATGAAATAATGAATTCGGAGTATCCTCTCCGCTCTTTGTTTAGGATCCATAATGAGTTCCATTATACAC
>CAYGIL010000078.1:0-2794 GCA_964349965.1 uncultured Candidatus Saccharibacteria bacterium
AACCGAGGACCTTCACTTTACAAAAGTGTTGCTCTACCAACTGAGCTAAGGCGGCTTATATTCTACTCTCTAAGAACCTTCTTCCGTATCCTGTTTTAAAATATTTCTCTCTTCTTATTGCTTTTTCTTTCTGTGTACAGGCTTCGTAATAAACTAATTTTAATGGTCTGCGATTCTTTGTTGCCTGCACCTTACCGGAATTATGCTCTAATATACGATTTTTTAGGTTATTAGTCCAGCCTATATAAAGCTTATCATCTAGGTTACTTTTTAGCACATAAGTGTAATTCATATCGACTATTGCTCCCTGCCCGCAGCGCTCTCGCGCATGCGAGGCGGGCGGGTACCAACTGAGCTATTCCGGCGTATTGCTATACTAACACACTTACTAACTTTTTTCCTCCTCCTTGATCCTTTCCTTGATCTCGTCCACCCGATCTTTATAATGCGAGATCATTTGCAAAAACTTTGAAACTTCGCGTTCATCGGCGGCCTCCTTGTTTCTCTTCATCGCACTTCGGAGATTTCGCCTTATCTCTCTGTGCTTAGTTTTTAGGAAGGTTGTGATCTTCAGGTGGTATCGTAGGAGGAGGGTGAGTGTGAGGTTTTCTAATTTTTTAAGGCTTAGGATCAAGGTTTCTCTCATTTCATCCAGGTAGGGAATTTCAAAGTTTGTTCCACTTATCATATAATCGTAACTGTTCCTGTCGATTACCATGTATTTCCGGCCTATCATCCCTATCATGAGTATGAGCGACCCGAAGAATGTAATTAAGCTTAAGGAAATCATATTAGTAGAGTTAGTTAGATTGATGAGCGTCGAACTTCTTTTATCTTTGCTCCGTTCTTTTCAAGTAATTTTCCAACTGTTTGATCTCCGTCGGCTGCTTCGTTTTTTATGAAAACTTGTTCGAGTAAAGTTTTTTCTTTGAAATAGGTGCCCATTTTGCCTTCGAGCATCTTTTTCTTTATATCTTCGGGCTTGTTGACTGCTGCTACTTCTTTTTCAAATATCTCCATCATCGTTTTCTTCTCTTCATCTTTGACATCCGCGAGGGTTATGTACTCTGGTTTCATCGCAACGATATGCATTGCGATGTCTTTTGCGAGACTTTCAGTCCCGCCTTCGAGTGAGACGATAACACCGGATTTGTTGTTGTGAACATACGAACCGACAACATTTCCTTCTACGCTGCATACATCACCAAGTACTATGTTTTCTCCAGTTTTCTGTATGATTCCGTCAATCATCTCTTTGGCACCTGCTTTCATTACCTCAACTCCTCCAGTGAGTGCTTTTGTCGCGAGGTTTTCGAGCAAGTTTACAAAGTCTTCGTTTTTAGATACAAAGTCAGTTTCGCAGAGGAGCGTAACTAATACCGCATGCTTCATGCCGCCAGCGGGTAAATCTTCTGATTTGATTGCGACTCGGCCGTCTTTTACTTCGCGGTCCATCTTCTTGAGCGCGATGTCGGAACTTGTTTTCTTGAGTATGGCGAGAGCTTTATTCATATCTCCCTCTGCTTCTTCTAGCGCACGTTTGCATTGCATGACCGAGATACCTGTAGCATCACGCAATTCTTTTATAGTTTCTGTTGTTATTTGTGTACTCATATAGATTTGTAGCTCTTTGTGAGCTTTATATATTTTAAACTAGCTAGTAGTTATGCTGCAACTTCTTTCTTGGGTGCAGCGAGTGTTCCGGCCTTGTATGCGTCTCGGATAGCGGTTGCGAAGAATTTGATCGAAGGAACAACTCCGTCGTTTGCTACGATAGGGTAGTCGATATCTTTGATATTGGAGTCAGAATTTACGATCGCTACAACTGGTACGCCGTATTTTCGGGCTTCAGTTGCACCTATGTGTTCACTCTTAGCATCTACGATGAACATAGCGTCTGGAGTTTTCTTGAGTCCGAGGAGACCTGTGTAGTATCGTGCTAGTTTTTCCATTTTCTTTGCTAGCATTACACGTTCTTTCTTGGTGTACTTTTCGAGTTCACCGCGGGCATTGTCCTTGTGGTATGTTTCGAGTTCGATTATTCGCTTTTTTATTTCAGAGAAATTTGAAATAGTCCCGCCGATCCAGCGTTCTGTAACATAGGGCATGCCGAGGGATTCTGCGATGTCTTTGGTTGCTACTTTGGCCTCTGGCTTTGTTCCCACGAAAAGTACTGTTTTTCCCTGCATTCCGAGAGAATGTATGAAATTTTTAGCTTCCTCTAGTAGATCAATTGTCTTTTCGAGGTCGATAATATCAGTCTTATTCTTCGTCGTATATATGTACGACGAGACCGAAGGGTGTCTTCGGGTCTTGGAGTAGCCGTAGTGAGCGCCCGCTTTGAACATCTCCTCTACGATTCCATCCTTATTTCCCTTAGTTGTATTCGCTTTTTGCATACCTTTAAATATATCAGAAAAGGAGACATTTGGCAAATCCTGGAATTTGTTTGAGTTAGTAATTCTCCCTTTGACCAAATGGCTTTTTTCGAGTAGTATGAACTCATGCGACAATCAAAATTGTTCACTAAAACAAGGAAAGAAGCACCAACTGACGAAGTTTCGAAAAATGCTGAATTACTGATCCGGGCTGGTTTCGTGCATAAAGAAATGGCGGGTGTGTATACGTATTTGCCACTTGGACTTCGAGTGCTCAGAAAGATCGAAAATATAGTAAGAGAAGAAATGAACGCAATTGGTGGTACAGAGATGATCATGACTGCCTTACAGAAAAGGGAAGTGTGGGAAAAAGTTGGTAGATGGAATGATGAGGTGGTGGACGTGTGGTTTAAGAC
>CAYGIL010000079.1:0-2731 GCA_964349965.1 uncultured Candidatus Saccharibacteria bacterium
AAGATAATATTCACAAAAAACAGGAATCCTATTTAGCAGATATACTAACAAAAATCTTTATTTATCTCTTTTGGTTCTTTGTATTCTTTTTTATATTCATCTTCGCATTCTTATATTTTTCACTCCGTACTACGTATGACATTGTCAAAGATGATCCACTTTTAGGAAAAGAAATATACTTTGATTCAGCTGGAATATATATCTCCGATTGTCCGACCTGCGTAAATTCAACTGATCCAAAGTACAGAAAATATATAAAATGCCTAGCCCCTGATTTATCTTTCCCAGGAGCTGATAATCATTATAATGAATGGCCAAAAAAAGATAAATTAAATATTATTTATTTTCCCCCACAAACAAAGTTTGTGGTTGAAGAAGTATCTATCGAACATAGCTTTGGACTTGGAAAGACAAAACTTATACGCATGAGAGACAAAAATGGTCTCAGCTTGTACGCATTCCCTGAAAACGTAAATTCAAAAGATCTTTGCCACAAAGAAGAGTCCCTCAAATTGAAGGATTTGCTCGAATACACCGAAAAGCATGGTTCAGTTCTTATAAAAGTTTCCCTACGACCAATAGGTTTCAAAAACACCGAAAATCTTTTTAGTATTAATGCAATTGTTGAGAGATTCAAAAGCGAAATACCGGTTAATATGAAGCGAGGAGAATATAATTACTCAATATCAAGAGTTTGGGGTGAACCAACCAATGAAGAAATTATCAACATAGAGATGAACGTCAATCTAAAAACATTAGTTTATCTTATTTATTTTCGCTCTGATTTAAACATATGGGATATTACTAAGAAATAACTTTTTAAGTTATTCACGGAGTAATTATTTCAAACTCGCTGGCACCTGTTCGGGTGGCAGTGTTGCGACAATTTCTCGCACAGCGTCCTTGCATACTTCGTGTGAAGCTTTGCCAAAAATTCTCTCATAGCGCGCGACGAGTTGATCAATAATCTCTTTTGCATCACCGGAGAAGCTCGCGGAATTGTGAATTTGATCTACGGTAAGTCCTGAGACTTTTCCCGCCTCATACCATGCTAAAGGTCCGATTACCAATTCCTGTTCCTTGATTATGAGTATCGGAATTTTTGCAATTGTGTCCATAAAATTAGACTTAACGCAAGCCAAACCATCCTACGTCTGTATCTCATACATTATACCAAAGCTCAAAATATTTACAATGCAAATCTCACCTCATTGGGTGTAACCGTCTGGGGAGCTACACTCCCGTGGTCGAAAAGTCAAGGAGGATTTGAACAGTGCGAATGCGAGAAATATGGTATAGTAGATCTACACAAATATGTCCGACGTACCTGACGATAAACAAATCTCTTCTGAAGAGTATAAAAAAGTTACCGAGGAGCTTTACAAGCGAAACCTCGAGCTAGCGCGACTCTACAAACAAGTCGACAGCCTAAATCACGAGCTCGAAACAGCAAACAAGAATCTGAAAGACCTCATCACGCAGCGTGAGAGTCTCGTGCACCTCGTCACTCACAAAGTCAAAGGTTCTTTTACGCATTCGAAATACATTTTTGCCGGAATGCTCGACGGTAGTTTCGGAGAGATCAGTCCTGAGATAAGGAAGTATGCAACGGAAGGGTTGGAGTCAGACAACATGGGTATCGAAACAGTAGACCTCGTGCTCAATGCTGATAACTTGCAGAAAGGGAACGTGAAATACGAAATGAAATCTATAGATTTTAAAGAGATAGCTTCACGAGTATTTGAAGAAAAAAAGGTTCAGGTCGCTGCGGCGGGGCTCGCACTCGAAGTGAATATCGAAGACGGTGTGTACAACATGAGCGGCGACACCTTTTGGCTCAAGGAAGTGGTAAACAATTTAATTCAGAATTCTATCAAATACACACGCCAAGGTAAAATCACTGCTGGACTTTCAAGAGTAGACAATAAGATACTTTTCTCTGTGAGCGATACTGGAGTCGGACTAAGCGAGGAAGATAAAAAAATTCTCTTTACCGAGGGTGGACGGGGCAAGGATTCGGTGAAGATAAATACAGACAGTACGGGGTACGGTCTTTACTCAGTGAAGCTCATAGTCGAGGCACATAAAGGACGAGTATGGGCCGAGTCTGAAGGTCCGGGTAAAGGCTCTGCGTTCTACGTAGAACTACCGGCGGAGTAGGGAGATCTCGTTATAATATAAGATATAAATCTTTGACAAAACCGCATTTTTGTGGTTTATTTGTGTTAGATAGAGATCCTCTGAGGAAGGAATGACTGCCGATTCGCGGTAGTTATGATTTTTCCTTGGGAAGGGTTTCTAATAAGGAGAGAAAGTGAAACAAAAAACTAAGGAGTTTTTGAGTAATCTTTTTTTTGGATTACTCGTCGGTTGTCTCGCCCTCGCGGGGGCAGCAGCATATTTTGGTGCTTGGTCGGGGGGTGACCCTGACTTGGCACCAACAAAAAAAAAGCCGTTGGCTATGCCAACGGCAAAACCGTCGCCGAGGCCGTCGGCGACGCCAACGCCACGGCCGAAGATGACCCCGGGCGCCACCCCGGTGGTGGTTGCGATTCCAGCCAAGCCGCAACCAAAAGTTTTTCGGCAGACTCAGCCGACTCCATGGCCGACCATGGAGTTGAGTGCTGAGGAGAAGCGCGCTTTGGCCGAGCGCGCAAAAAGATTTCGCGAGAGAAGGGGAATCGACCCGCCCTGACTCTCGCATCAAGGCGCTTGTGAAAAGTTTTTTCAC
>CAYGIL010000080.1:0-2628 GCA_964349965.1 uncultured Candidatus Saccharibacteria bacterium
AACATTTTGAAACTGTTCTTGATACGAACTATGCAGCAATGCTGAGAAAGTTCACATTAGAGCTTGAGAAAGAAAATAGTGTTCTGATTATTGTTGGACTTTCTCTGGCGGATAAACACATCAAAGATTTACTCTACGGGGTAATGAAATCTAATCCAACTCTGGTGGTTGTGTATTTTTCTCATTCAAAATATGACTCAGATACAGATTTCCTCAAAGAAAAGGAAAATAAGAATCTATACATTCTTTCTCCAGAAGATGCTGAGTGTAAACAGACTTTTGCTAAGAGTACAGAATACCTTAGAGGTATTTTTGATCGTCCAAAAAACAATGAATATGAAACTAGCAAGTGATTTCAATCTGCAAAAGAAGCTAGTAAACGATTCCGTATTCGTTATCGGGAATGTTTCTAGTGTCAAAGGCAAGGATATTGTAGTTAAGGTAAATAAAGATAAGAATCTTCCTCACTTATTCTTTGAGGGGAAGTCAATAAAAAATGTATCTGTAGGGCTGTCTAACTACATTAAAATTCTAAAGGGATTTACAGAAATCATTTGCAAAGTTGAAGGAGAATACTTAGAGGAGGATAGGTTTGAAACTAGCAAAGACTATTTTTCCGAAAAACAGAGAAGCAACAGGTTTCTTAATGTGTCTGTCTTCGGTTTTTATGATAGTGATGGGAAATTCCAACACGGGATAAAAGAAATGCCCTTGATAGGTAGCGAATGTCGTCTTCTTTCAAGGGAAGAATTCGAGAAGCTACATCAACTTTCGGATAAAGATGAGTTGTCTGTAAAATTGGGCTCTCTTGTGGACGAAGAGATACAGGAAATACGCATTGCCGCGGGTCGGTTGTTTGCGGGTCATGTGGGGATTTTTGGAAATACAGGGTCGGGTAAATCAAACACACTTACTCGAATATATACTGAGCTATTTGACTCAGACTCTTTGGAGGATGCTTTTCATAAAAAATCAAAGTTCGTCGTCATTGATTTCAATGGTGAATATGCGAGTGAAGATATATTGTCGTCGGAAAAGAAGGTCTATAACTTAGATACGACTATAGAACTGAGTGAAGTCGATAACAATAATCGCATTCCGCTTCCTGAAAATGTTTTTATAGATGTCGAACTCCTGTCTATCTTGGCGCATGCAACGGAAAAGACTCAGAAACCTTTTCTCAATCGTACGATTAATCTTTTTGCGAAAATCACAAGTGCAGAAGATAGTCTTCCGTACTTTAAGAATAATTTGAAGCTAATTGCGTTGCGTATTCTCAAACTTAAAAACAAAGATTTAGCGTTCCTATGTATAGATAGATACAAACAAATCTTGCGTATCGGAGACGATGATGCAACTTTTGTCCTTCCAGAATGGCATAACACCCATTCTTACTTTAAATGTGGCGGTGATAGCGATTATGAACAAATCACCGCAGAGCAATATAAAGATCAGGAGCTATACAAAAGAGCAGATTCCTACAACTTTCCAGACAATGCAATCGAGAAGTTTTTAGATTTTGCACACCTACAACTCCTTTATGATGTCCTAGACAACAGAGCGCAAGATGAGCACATTTATTATGCGATTACGAAATTAGATAGTGCAAAAAAGAGCTTACAAAAAGTTCTAGATACCAGTATTGAATCACATAAAAGTCGTGAAATATGGGGTGGAAAAAATCTCATAGTTATAAACCTCAAGACATCCAATCGAGATATTAAAAAATCATTGCCTCTGGTGATTTTGAAGTGGCTGTATGAAGAGCAGAAAAAAGATTATAAGAACGACTCAAGTTTGCACATCATAATTGATGAAGCCCACAATATTTTATCGGATGCGTCTATGAGGGAGTCAGAGACTTGGAAAGATTATCGTTTGGAAACATTTGAGGAGATTATTAAGGAGGGTCGAAAGTTTGGAGTTTTCTTAACGGTTGCGAGCCAGAGACCTGCGGATATTTCACCAACAATCATTTCTCAACTACATAACTATTTTATTCATCGATTGATGAATGAGAACGATTTGCGGTCAATCAACAAAGCTGTCAGCTATCTCGATAAACTTTCATTTGATTCCATTTCCAATTTGTCAGTCGGCTGTTGTTTTATTGCGGGTCAAATGACTCAATTCCCCTTGTCTGTCAAAATAGAGTTGCTGGATGAAAGTAAACAACCAAAAAGTGGCACGGTTGATTTAGAGAAACTATGGCATAAAAAGATAACAACATAGATATGGCACTTCACAAAGATTTTCCAAGAGATCCATACAAAATCCTAGAGCCGGGTGTCCGGTGGTTTCCTGCTGATGAGGATTTGAGAGAACAGGGGTATGAAAAACTACTCCCTCCTTTTGTTCCAGAGTTGAGAAAGGAAATAAAGAGTTGGAGAGAGAAAAACTATGAGGGTGCGAGTGCTACAAGCAGAGCATTACTCAACTGGTGGTTTAAGACGGAGCATACAACTTTTGATTCCAAAGGTATTGCAGTTCCGTTTAGATATTACTTTGCTCAAAGAGAGGCAGTAGAGACAGTGATATGGCTTTACGATGTTGCTGGAATTGAGAGCAAATACGACTTGATTAAGTATGACAAACTCGGACGAGTGAGTCCGAATATGTTTACGGAAG
>CAYGIL010000081.1:0-2522 GCA_964349965.1 uncultured Candidatus Saccharibacteria bacterium
GTCAGATGGTCTCTCATGGGCACTTTATCGTAGGCAATCACCGGGTTACAGTTCCTTCATACGCACTCAAGGTAGGTGATCTTATCAAAGTTCGCGAAGGCTCAAAGAGCAAAAAGATTTTTGGAGAGCTAGAAGCAAAACTCAAAGATTACATAGCACCAACTTGGGCTTCATTTGATTTGGGAAAGATGGAGGGTAAAGTATTAGCAAAGCCGAAGAATGCGGATACATTTCTTGATTTGAACGCTGTTTTAGAATTCTACAGTCGTTAATTTATTTGCATATAAACATTATTAAGTTTTAATTTAAATATTATGCCTGACTATAAAATAATTATGCCTTCAAAGCCTCGTATCGTTTTGGAGGAAGAAAATAAAGGGGTATTTGAAATCGACGGATTGTATCCGGGGTATGGTCATACTCTTGGAAATAGTTTGCGTCGTATCATCTTGTCGTCTCTTCCGGGTGATAGTATCGTATCTATCAAGATCGACGGTGTGTCCCATGAATTTCAGACTATGGACGGTATCAAAGAAGATGTGATCGTTATGATCCTAAATCTGAAGAAGGTACGTTTTCGAATGACGAATGATGAGCCTCAGACTGTAACCCTATCCGTCAAAGGTCCAAAGCAGGTGACTGGAAGAGATATAAAGACGAGCGGTCAGGTAGAAGTTTTGAATCCTGATCAACACATAGCGCACGTTACGGGCAAAGTAAATCTAGATATTGAGTTACGTATCGAACGTGGCCTAGGATTTATCTCTAAAGAACTTTTTCATAAGGAGAAGGTTGATGTAGGTACGATCACAGTAGACGCGATCTTTACTCCGATCCGTCGTGTGTCATACGAAGTAGAAAACATGCGTGTTGGTGACAAGACTAACCATAACCGCCTTCGTATCGCTATCGAAACTGACGGTACACTCACTCCACGCGAGGCACTCACTCAATCAATCGAGATCATGATCAATCAGCTCAAAGCCATCGTTGATTTCAAAGAACCCGAAGAAGAAGTGGAGAGTGCTCCAGCAGCAGAAAAGTCATCAGGTGCTGATACATCCGAAGAAGATACAGAGAAGAAAAACGCTGATGTAGCGGACGCACTCAAGACTAGGACCGAAGACCTCGACCTTTCAACCCGAACGCTTAATGCTTTGACCGGTGCAAATATACGCACTCTCGGTGGCCTTGCTCGCAAGAAGCGCGAAGACCTCCTCGAGATCGAAGGTATCGGTGAGAAAGGGATTTCAGAAATAAAAAAGGTTCTTACAAAGTTTAGCTTAAGCCTTAAAGACTAATACGTATATATGAGACACCATAACGCCAAAAGAAAATTCGGTAGAGTAAAAACCCAGAAGAGAGCACTTATGAACTCTTTGGCTGTTAACCTGCTCGTTCGCGGCAAGATCAAGACTACTTTGCCAAAAGCAAAAGAACTTCGTCCGTACATGGAAAAGCTCGTTACTCGCGCGAAGAAAGACAACACTCTTGCCGCAAAGCGTCTCACTATTAAGCGTCTCGGCGGACATGAGCGTGAAGTCAAGAAGCTTTTCGAAAAGATCGCACCGACATATGCAGCTACAAACGGCGGCTACACACGCATCATGAAGCTCGGCGTCCGAAAGTCAGACGGTGCAGCTATGGCAGTAATCGAATTTGTATAAAATTTTTATGGCAACAAAGACAAAAACAAAAATTAAACCGGTAACAAGAGAAGTGAAAACGATCGATGCTGCAGATCGAGCACTTGGACGTGTTGCATCTGAGGCTGCGATGTCACTCATGGGCAAGACCAAGCCGACTTTTGAGCGTCATGTATACTCCGGCGTACCAGTCAAGATCATAAATGCATCCAAGATCCGCATCACACCAAAGAAACTCGAAGCTTTGACACATGTTCGCTACTCAGGTATCCCGGGCGGACTCAAGGTTATGAGTGGAAAGTACACAGTACAGACAAAAGGCATGCGAGAGCTCGTACGACTTGCGACGTATCAAATGCTTCCAGGCAACAAGCTTCGCCGAGAAATGATGAAGAATCTAAAAATAGAAGATTAATTATATGGCAACAGAAAAAACAGATAAATACATAGAAGCAGTAGGACGAAGAAAGACATCGACAGCTCGGGTACGCATTACTGCGTCCAGTAAAGCGCATTTCGTCGTGAACGGCCGCGATTCTCGTGAGTACTTTCAGACCGAAGAAGAGCGACGTCTCGTACTTGGTCCTGTGACTCTCGGAGTAGGAGAGGAGAAGAATACAAAGTGGAGTATCGAAGCCCACGTTATGGGCGGCGGTATTCACTCTCAGGCAGAAGCAGTTCGTCACGGCCTCGCTCGTGCACTTGTGAAGTCTGATGCCGCACTTCGCGGAGAACTCAAAACTCTCGGATATCTCAAGCGCGATCCTCGTGCCAAAGAACGCCGCAAATTCGGATTGAAAAAAGCAAGAAAGAGACCGAAGTGGAGTAAACGATAATTGATTATCGTTTACTGCGGTTTCGTGCAAGAGAAAATTT
>CAYGIL010000082.1:0-2483 GCA_964349965.1 uncultured Candidatus Saccharibacteria bacterium
TGGCGGGGATCAGGAGTATGGACTTCGTCCAGGGACTGAAAACCTTGCTGAAATTCTAAAGTTTGCAAATGCATTTAGTGTAGTACGCAAAACTTACGAACGAGAATCAAAGCGCCTTATTGTCCTTCGTAATTATTTTCTACAAAAAATGTCAAAGGTCACCTTTGACACAGATACAAGTTTAATGGTGAATGGTGATATAAACAATCGCCTGCCGAATAACTTGAATGTGACCCTTGGCAATATTCCGAGCGATCTCATCGTTCTCGAGCTTTCAGCAAAAGGAGTTATGGCTTCTTCAAAGAGTGCTTGTAAGAGTTCGAGTGCCGAGGGTTCGTATGTGCTCAAAGCAATCAATCCGAAATTAGACCTAGAAATAGGCGGGGTGAGATTTTCATTTGGCAAAGATACAACCAAAGCAGATTTTAATTATGTAATTAAAATGCTTGAAAAGATTGTGGCAAAATTAGAGAAATGGTATATTTAATACATGGACGTAAAAGACTTAAATAAACAACAACTCATACTCCTCGCAGTCTTGTTGTCATTTGTGACTTCGATCGCGACAGGTATAACAACGGTAACTCTCATGCAGCAAGCACCAGATTCTGTAGCTGTACCGATCACTCGTATAGTTAGAGAAACTGTAGAAAAAGTTGTTCCAGCGGCTATCCCTACTCAGGCTTTATCTCCAGAACAGAAAAAATTGCTCGAAGATTTGAAAGCTATAAAACCTCTCACAGTCAATCTATACCTGCGAAAAGAGGGGGTACCAGAAAAGCTCCTAGGTACAGGTCTCTTCCTTGGTAATAATCGTGTTGTTGTTGCGTCTGTTATACAGGAAGCGAAGGAAGGGGAAACATACATTATAAAATCAGTTTTAGGGGAACAAAAAGTTTCCAAAGTAACAATAGAAAAGGATTTTACAGTTATTGAATTAGTTGAGAATACCCCCGTACCCACTACGCCTCCAGCCACAGAAACAACGGAACCGACAGGAACTCCGTCTACTCAGTAATTAGCTTGTTTTTCTCGGTCACGAAATAGATGTTGAATTTTAGTTGACACTTAGTGTATAATACCTATATGCCTCCATTACACAAATTTACAACCAAAGCCAAAGATGCCATTAAGAAGGCCCATGAGCTCGCGATAGAACGCGGGGTTAATCACGTTTCGTCTTTACATTTGTTGGCTGCTCTTCTTTTAGCTGAGGAAAGTATGGTGAATTCCATACTCGACAAGCTCGAAGTTGATACGATACTTCTCACTGATTCGGTACTCGAAATGATCGAACTTCCTGAGTCACATTCTACACTCTCGCCTTCATATCAGATTTATTTAAACCCCGATCTTGCACAGGTGATCGAGCATTCAGCAAAGCTAGCTGAATACATGAAGGATGATTTTGTTTCTACGGAGCACCTTTTCATTGCGATTCTTGAAGTCACGAGTGAGGCTCGAGAGACACTAGCGCGTTTCCGTATAAACAAGGACGGTGTTATGAAAGTCCTCGAACAGCTTCGCAGTCAAAATATCACTGATGTAAGTGAACCAAAGAAATTTAAATTACTTTTAAAATACACTCGCAATTTAACCAAGCTTGCCAAGGAAGACAAGCTCGATCCTGTGATCGGTCGTGATGCTGAGATTATGCGTATAATGCAGATCCTTTCTCGAAGGACAAAAAATAATCCTATACTGATCGGTGAGGCGGGTACAGGTAAGACCGCGGTTGTCGAAGGACTCGCAGAGCGGATCGTGAAAGGGAATGTCCCCGAATCTCTTAAAGAAAAAGAGCTTGTATCTCTCGACCTAGGGCTTCTCGTTGCTGGTACCAAATACCGCGGTGAATTCGAAGAGAGGTTAAAAGGTATCATGAAAGAACTAGAACGTTCTGATGGTAAAGTTATTCTATTTATAGACGAGATTCACACTATCGTGGGTGCTGGTGGAGCAGAGGGAACTATGGATGCGTCAAATATGCTTAAACCTGCACTTTCTCGTGGAGAACTTCGCGCGATCGGTGCGACGACTCTGCGTGAATATCAAAAGCATATCGAAAAAGATCCGGCCCTTGCTCGGCGCTTTCAGCCAGTGTATATCGAAGAGCCGAGTGTAGATGATGCCATAACGATCCTTCGAGGGCTCAAAGAAAAATACGAACTTTTTCATGGAGTACGCATAACTGATGATGCGATTATTTCTGCTGTAAATCTCTCAGCGCGTTATATAACTAATAGGTTTCTTCCTGATAAAGCAGTAGATCTCATTGATGAGGCTTCTTCGTCGCTCAAGATAATGCTTGAAAACAAGCCGCCAGTACTCGAAGATGCACATAGGAAAATCATGCGTTTCGAGATCGAGAAAGAAGCATTAAAGAAAGAGATTTCTGTACTTTCCGGAGAGAAAAATAAAGAAGAAAGAGAGAAAGAAAAAGAGCTTAAAAACAGAATCAAAGAAGTAGATAAAGAGATCGGAAA
>CAYGIL010000083.1:0-2473 GCA_964349965.1 uncultured Candidatus Saccharibacteria bacterium
GATTAAATATATATGTATAAAGCTATCATCATTATAGTGATTGTGATATTAGCGCTTTCTGGTATATGGTTTATGGTCTGGGGTCCGCAGTCAGTAACCCAAGATTTAGCTGAGGTTGGTGATAATTTGCAAATAAATCAAGTACCAACAGAAGAGACAACACAGCAAACGAATACAATTAGTAGTAATAACAACATAATAGATACAAAAAAAATGACAAAAGGAACATTACACACAAATCAAGGTGATATCACGATAGAGTTTGCTTCATCGGTTGCGCCAAATACTGTGGCTAACTTTGTAAAGCTCGCTCAGGCAGGATTCTATGATGGAGTGAAATTCCACCGAGTTATAAAAGGCTTTATGGTTCAAGGAGGGGATCCTTTAACCAAAGATGATTCAAAGCAATCTCTTTGGGGCACTGGTGGTCCAGGATATAGCTTTGCTGATGAGATAACGGCGGGGAATAAAAATAATGCTGGTACTATATCAATGGCAAATGCTGGTCCTAATACCAACGGTAGCCAGTTCTTTATCAACGTTGCTAATAATAACTTCCTCGATACCAAGCATACTGTTTTCGGAAAAGTTATAAAAGGCATGGATGTAGTGACAAAGATTGAAAATATATCTACGGATCCGAATGATCGACCCCTCAACCCTGTTGTCATTGAAGGTATTACTTTGGAATAATAGGTAATGCGAATTTTTCTCGATTATCTAAAAAAATATTGGAAACTTTGTGCGTTAACTCTCATCTTGGCGGTTATCAATCAGGTATTTTCACTGCTTGATCCGTATATATTCAAGTTTGTTATTGACGATTACGTGATGCAGCCTGATGCGTATACCCGCGCCTTGTTCATACAAGGTGTGGGGCTGTTACTTTTAGCCACTGTTGGAGTAGCGTTTGTTTCTAGAGTTGCGAAAAATTTCCAGGATTATTTTCTAAACGGTGTGAGTCAGCGTGTAGGGGCAGACCTGTATCGAGATGGCGTATCGCATACGTTGT
This sequence comes from uncultured Candidatus Saccharibacteria bacterium, assembly GCA_964349965.1. Classification (GTDB taxonomy): domain Bacteria; phylum Patescibacteriota; class Minisyncoccia; order Phycocordibacterales; family UBA9973; genus UBA9973. The sequence goes on from CAYGIL010000083.1 coordinate 1,013, forward strand.
CGCTTCCGTTTAGCATCTTTGAAGACGAGCGAAGCGGGGAAACACTTGGCAAACTTCAGAAGGCTCGAGGAGACACAGAAAAGTTGATAGCAGCTTTGGTAAACATACTCTTCGTTTCCCTTGTGGGATTTATTTTTGTTGCTATATATGCGTTCCAGGTTTACTGGGGTGTTGCTGTTGTATTTTTTGTCTCACCGATCTTGATCGGTCTCATGAGTTACGTTTTATCTAAGAAGATCAAGAGCTTGCAGGAAGTAATAGTAAAAGAGACAACAGCGCTTGCGGGCTCGACTACCGAATCACTTCGCAATATCGAACTTGTAAAAGCTCTCGGACTCGAAAGGGAAGAAATCGGTAGGTTGAATAGAACTACTGGCAAGATCCTCGATCTCGAATTAAAAAAACTCCGCTACATACGGTCGCTAAGTTTTGTGCAAGGTACGGCTATAAACTTGATTCGTACTAGCATAATGTTTTTTATGCTTTTTTTGATTTATACCAAGGTTATTTCGTTCGGTGAATTTTTCTCATTATTGTTTTATTCGTTTTATGTTTTTAATCCGTTGCAAGAGCTTGGTAATGTAATCGGGACATATCGTGAAGCTGAGGTGTCGCTTGCAAATTTTGAAAAATTAATGAATGCACCTAAAGAGCCTGAAATCCTAAATCCTAAATCAGTCGATACAATACAAAATATAAGTTTCAAAAACGTTTCGTTTGGATACAGGGAAGGAAACGAGAGGGCGTTGGAAAATATTTCTTTTGAGGCTACTTCTAATTCTACGATTGCGTTTGTGGGTCCATCCGGATCCGGCAAGACTTCACTTGTTAAGCTTCTCGTTGGTTTATATACTCCGATCGAGGGGGATATCTTATATAATGGGATTTCTTTCGGTTCTCTTAATAAGGAAGAAATACGTAAACAAGTTGGTTTTGTAACTCAGGATACGCAGCTTTTTGCGGGAACCATTAGAGAAAATTTGTTGTTTGTAAATCCAAATGCAACTGATGAGGAATGCCTTGATGTGCTTCGCAAGGCAAAATGCGAGGACTTGCTCGCACGCGGAGGCAAGGGGCTCGATACATTGATCGGAGAAGGCGGCGTTAAGACTTCGGGCGGAGAAAAGCAGAGATTATCGATTGCTCGCGCCTTGCTCCGTACGCCGCATCTTTTGATTTTTGATGAGGCGACTTCTTCACTTGATTCACTCACGGAAGAAGAAATAAATAATACTATCAAAGATGTATCGAAATTCGGATCTACTATTACGATATTGATCGCACACCGTTTATCTACCGTTATGCATGCTGATTCTATCTATGTTTTAGAGAAAGGAAAAATTGTTGAAAAAGGATCTCATTTGGAACTATTGTCTATGCAGGGTTTGTATTCTGCTATGTGGAGGCAGCAGATAGGGGAGAGAATTAGAAACTAGTGGTATGAAAGCGGCCGCGTCTATT
>CAYGIL010000084.1:0-2446 GCA_964349965.1 uncultured Candidatus Saccharibacteria bacterium
AGTTTTGAGAGAAATTCATTAACAATATCTTCTACTTCTTGTGAATTATTTGTTTCCATAAGCTTAACTCGCAACTCCTTAGCGCCATCAAAACCGTTCACGTACGCTTTGTAGTGCTTTTTCATAATGGCAAAGTTTTTATGCTTTCCCAACATTTCTTCGAAAAGTTTTGTGTGCTCGAGCATAACTTGTAATTTTTGCTTTATCGGTACAGTGCCAAGGGGCATCCTTGACATATTTACTGTCAAGGATGCCCCTTGGCTTTTTGCAAACAAAAACGGGTTTCCGAATATCGCCCGCCCGAGCATGACGCCATCACAGCCAGTCTCTTCACATTTCTTCTTTGCATCATCGAGGTCTATTACATCTCCGTTTCCAATAATGAGTGTGTCACTTTTCATATCATCCCGGATCTTCACGATGTCTCTCATGAGTTCCCAGTGTGCGGGAACTTTTGACATTTCTTTTACCGTACGGAGGTGCACAGTAAGTGCAGCCGGGTTAGTTTCCAAAATCGCCGGAATCCAAGTATCGATTTCGACTTTATTGAATCCTATGCGAGTCTTAACTGAAACTGGTACATTCCCCGCACCTCGTTTGGTCGCGAGAATTATCTCCTTGGCAAGTTCGGGAGTGCGTATAAGCGCAGAGCAAGAATTTTGATTTAAAACTTTTTTGACTGGACAACCCATGTTGATATCAATCCCATCAAAACCCATTTCCACGAGCATCCTCGCAACTTTTTCAAAATTCTCGGGCTTGCTTCCGAATATTTGAGCAACTATGGGGTGTTCATCTTCTCCATATTTGAAATCAATCATCAATTTTTCCTTACCCGGTGAACACAATCCGTCCACTGATACAAACTCAGTGAAAAATACATCCGGTTTTCCGTACTTTGCAATCAAATGCCTAAAAGCACAATCAGTCACGTCATCCATCGGTGCCAAGCAAAAAATAGGTTTATTAAGTTTTTGCCAAAAGTTGTTCATGCCGGTTACTTAAATTTGTAGTAGACCTTGTTTTCAAAACGAAGATCTATGTATGAGAGAGACGAATAAAATTCTTTGAGTTTGGAAGCGAGAGGTTCAGCATCACGTGCAGCTTTCAAATTCTCAGCTATTTTTTCTAAATCATCAGAAACCTTAAAAAGTATTTGAGGATCTTCTGTAGCATTCTTACCCCTAGATAGAACCATGATTGCGTCACCTGCATTATCAACGTAGAGAGCCACGGGATTAAAGTCAAAGCTTTCTATCCTATCTTTGAATACAATAAGTTTGGCAAAATAATCTCTATTGAAATACTGCCCTGAAGGGGCCTCGCCTGGAACTGATCCGTAAAACTTGAAGTACACTTGCCCAGAAAAGTAGGGCGCCTCATCGAATATATATCCTTCAGTATCCAAAAAATAGCATTTCTGTATATCCTGATTTACTGGCAATTCTGAGCCGCACCACACATGCCTCGGAGATCGTTCGGCAACCTGTATTGCGAGAATATTTCGATCTTTTATCTCGACGTTTACTTCATCGAACCTCTTAAATTTCTCTTTTAGATTGTTAACAACTTTATCCTTTGGATATAAAAATACATTCTTTCTCGGGAAAAACCATAAATATTTCCCCGAAATTGTTTCTTCGGTGACTTTCTGAATATCCTCCGTGTCTATTACCTTGTTACCGATAACTTCTACTGAAGAGATCGAAATCTGTTTAATGGATAAGAGATATGTGAGTGCGATACATGTCAAAACAAAACCAAAAATAAAAAGCAAAAATTTTTGAGTAAACACACTTCGTCTCTTTGCCTTTAATTCACGGAGCTTGGGAGAGTTAAGCATCTCTCTCTTATGCATATTGTTATGCATATCATTGTATAACTTCTTTACCGCCGATGTATTTACGAAGCACTTCCGGAATTCTAACAGAGCCGTCAGCTTGCTGATAATTTTCAATCAAAGAAACTAAGATCCTCGGCGTCGCTATGGCTGTACAGTTCAGTGAGTGTGCATAACGAGTCTTACCATCAGCATCCTTATAACGTATTCCGAGGCGTCGTGTTTGAAAATCATGAAAATACGAAGCGGAAGATATCTCACGGTACTTACCTTCCTTCGGAACCCACAGTTCTATATCGTATTTCTTTACTTGTCCGAGACCGAGGTCACCGCCACAGTTCACAACAGTATGATACGGGATACCTAGTGACTCTATAAATTCCTCGGTATTTCTGTTGAGCTCTTCATGAAAACCAACGGACAGTTCGTGGTCCGCCTCACACAGTATTACTTGTTCAAGTTTATAAAATTCATGCACCCTGATGAGTCCTTTGACGTCTTTACTGTGACTCCCCGCTTCGCGCCTAAAACAAGGAGAAAATCCTAAGTACTTAATCGGAAGATTTTTCTTATCCAAAATTTCCCCCATGTGCATACCCATGAGCG
>CAYGIL010000085.1:0-2441 GCA_964349965.1 uncultured Candidatus Saccharibacteria bacterium
CCCAATTTTAGATAATGTGTATCAACAAAATCTAAAAAAGAATTCTTCTTTGGCCCCATAAAAAGAACTGCCAAAATTATAACCGAAAGAATCTGGAGCCCTATTGCACCGAGTCCGAGAAAAACATTTAGATAATGCACAGTTTCTAAGTTCATAATTTTATTGCGGCAATTCGCAGCTAGTCTTCTCTCTTAATTGTTCAAGTGAAATCTCTCCGTTTAGTCGAGAACCATCAGCAAAATCCCAGGTTGGGTAGCTCTTCACACCTTTGTCTATACAAGCCTGAACTTGACCCTTGCCATCTACAGTAGAACATTCAACATACGGTAAAAGTCTAGCAGAAGATCCAAATAATTTTTTCTGAGCCTGACAATGAGGACACCAGAAAGCTCCGTAAAAAACTGCGCCCTGATCCTTTAAACATTGAGCAAAGCCATCATATTTACCAGGCCCTGCCGCACCACCCCCACTACCACGAAGTAAAACTGTAGCCACTAGACCGAGAACCAAAATACCAATAATAATTAGAAAAATCTTTGCATTTGTAACCATACCAAAATTTTAACACATTACCAGATTTTCGGCAAAAAGATGATTAGGCCTATGATGACCGCCATAAATGCAGATAAGAGTACGGCGGCGGCGGCAACGTCCTTAACATCACGTGCATACGGATGATACTCGGGAGAAGTTAGATCTATGTCGATCTCGAACGCAGTATTGAAAGCTTCAGAGATAAATACGAGTCCGATCGCAAATACAATAGCAGTCCATTCAAAGTAAGATATACAAAAATAAAACCCGGCGAAAACAACAAGTAGAGATATGATGATATATATCGGGAGATTGCTCGTCGTCATCAAAAGTACATGCAATCCACGAAAGGCATCAGCGAATTTTTTCTTATACTTTACTTTGTGTAACGCCTCTCGTTCTTTCATACGTAGACTTAAAGCTTATTGATACTGAATGTAAAGTGGTCGAGGATTAAGTTTGAGAAGCTGTGAAGGCTCAAAAAGTACAGTACCCTTGTCGAGCACATCATTTTTATAAAATAACTTGAAACCAGTAAACTGCACTGGTTCTTTGTATACAAACTGCTGGTATGTATTTATCTTCTTCGCCTGCCCTCCCCAGCCGTCCATGTGGATCACGATTTGTACTTCCGGAAGCGGTTTTATAAGATGAGAATTCGTAAGCATCTTTTGCGTATATCGGTGCACTACGAGAACCTTTGGAGGCAGGTCATTTTCTCTTACAATTTTTGCTAAATACTCTGCCGCATAATTCACATCAGCCGCATCATATGTGCCGACAACTTTGCCTGGTCTGATAGTTCCTTTCATAGAAAACTCTGGATCAATACCGAGATGTACTTGGGGAAGTTTAAGATATTTTTCAAAAAGCGGTAGCTCGGCCTGTATAGTAGAAAAACCAACCTGTATATCGAGAAAAACAATCGCGTCTATCTTCTCCGCCATTTCGAGCACTTTATCTATCTCAGAGTTCGGCATACGGGCTCGGTACTTGCCGTCCTTCCCAGCGCTTCCCTGTGCCACTACCGCTATATAGTGAAGTGCTGGTTGCACCGGCGTACTTGGATCTGCGTCGTTCCACTTTTTCACTTCGGCTCTGAGCCTCGAGAGCATCTCTGCTTCGGGATATTCTCCTAGCACGCCCATCTTCGTAGAATACAAATTTCCGTAATACGCAATGATACGCTTAAACGGCAGTATCGCTCCGTCATTTGGGTATACTGTTTTTGGCGGCCAGAGATATTTGGGCGCTGGCGCAGGCTCTACTGGTATATCATTACCCTCTGCGTCCTTTTTCGGAACGACTGGCTTCGGCTTTGGATTGTTTGCTATCTCAAGTATTTTTTGATCATACAAAACTTTATCTAATGGGGGATACTTTAACTTTTCTTTTTTATCTTCTTTTTCATCTCCGCCCACCTCTCCGTCAACAATCGCCTGCATTTCTCCTGGAGGATATGAAATCGCATCAGTAAAAAATTCTGGAAATACAAAAAAGGAAGCAAATAAAAGAGAAGATATACCGAAAAACACACCGACTTTATACATGAAAGGTATCTGATATTGCGCCCTGCTCTATCTTTGCGATATCTTCATGCGTCGGCGGACTTTGCTTGGCGAAATGAGTAAGCTGCTTTTGTTTTTCTAAATCTTCTTTCAGTCGTTTATTTTCCTCAGTAAGTGATTTGTGTCTAAAATGATTACTTATGAATTCTGGTAAAAGAAGCAGCATCGCGATAAGCACCCCAGAGGTAACCGCCAGAAGCAACACAAGCGAAAGCGAACCAGTGATTTCCCAGGCAAAAAAGCTAACTGTGACAACAGATATGTTTTGGAGGGCAAAAACTATGGTAGTTGCTCCGAGTAATAATCCTATAACAAAAAATATAACCATATATTGTATTC
>CAYGIL010000086.1:0-2380 GCA_964349965.1 uncultured Candidatus Saccharibacteria bacterium
GGGAGTTGGCCCAGCCGCTCCGCCTGGAGCATACGTGTTTTCTTGGGTGAATCCTGCTTTTGTTGCGGTGATAGTATATGCATTTGTTCCTACTGGCGCATCGACAATCCTAAACCATCCGTTGTTATCAGTGATTTCATCGATGATAGTATCTGGCTCTGTTTGAGTGTTTACTATGTGAAGTGAGGCTCCGGGTACTGCGACCCCTGCAGAGTCAAATACTCTGATAAACAGAGCGCCATTTGTAGATGCAGTTTCGAGGGCGTGTGGAGCTACTAAAGTGGTAAAGTTGAGTGCGAGTGGTGTCTTGCAGTTTGTGCAAGTTATATCCAAATCTGCAAGTTTATAATCAGCCGGAGATGTATCACTCGGGCTTCCTCCTATGGTGCCGTCAAATACATCGTCTATGCTTCTGATTGCGGTTTCAACATTAAATATGTATTTATCTTTGGTTATTGTTTTCGTTCTTTCTATTTTCCCTAATGGCAAACCGGAGACTATGCCCACATCGGTGTAAGGTAGGTTTCGCATTATCTCAAATTGTTCATTCGCCACGCTTGTGCCTGCTATTTTTGCTTGTGAGACGGCGACTCCATCCATAAGTACGGCGAATGCCTTGTATCCAGATAAAGCTATTGCAACAAAAATTGCACTTCCTACGAGACTTTCCACAAGCGTAAATCCTCTGTGGTTGCGAAGGTAGATCATTGTGTATATTTTAACGCATTATGTTACAATGTGCCATATGGTAAAGACTGAAAATAGGCTAATCATCGGGAATTGGAAGATGAATCCTGCTTCCTTGAAAGACGCTGAAAGACTTTTCAAGGATATTGCTAAGTCGCTTCCTCCACTTCGAAAGACAAAAGTCATAATATGTGCTCCATTTTTTTACATAGATAAGTTGAAGAAAATTTCTAAGAGGATTGTACTCGGTGGCCAAAATGTCTTTGGGGCTGATGCCGGTCCGTACACCGGGGAAGTTTCTCCGAGGATGCTTTATGACGCTGGTGCTCGATATGTCATAGCGGGGCACTCTGAGAGGCGTGCGCGGGGTGAGCATAGTGAAGATATAAATAAAAAGATAAAGTTTGCTCTGGCTGAGGGTATTACTCCTGTGTTGTGTGTAGGAGAGACTGTACGGGATGAGGAACATGGTTATTTCAATATTGTAAAAACACAGCTTGAAGAATGCCTCACGGGTATTCCAAAATCTTCAATCTCAAAGATTGTTATTGCATATGAACCGGTGTGGGCTATTTCTACGACCATAAACCACAAAGATGCGACTCCTGCGGATTCACTTGAGATGATTATATTCATTCGTAAAATACTTTCTGATAAATTTAGTATTGACTCGTCTGGAGTAAAGGTTATCTATGGCGGTTCAGTAAACGAGAAAGATGCAATAGATTTTTTAAAACATGGTGGAGTTGATGGGTTGTTGCCTGGGCGTGCGAGTTTGAATGCGAGAAAATTCTTGCAAATTATAAAACTGTCTGAAAGTATATGAAGCTTCGCGGAATAGAAGATACAGACCTAGAAGGGAAGATCGTATTATATCGTGCGCCATATGATATAGAACTAAAGGAAGTGCACGGAGTCTTGGAAGTTTATGATGATATGCGTATACGTGCAACGCTTCCGACTCTCGCATATCTACTCGAAAAGAATTGTAAAATAGTTATTTTAACTTATGTTGGACGCCCGGATGGTGTTCATGATGAGAGGTTGAGTACAGCTCCTCATGCGAGAAAGCTCGCAGAGCTTTTGGGTCACCCAGTAGAGAAACTCGATGAATGCATCGGTGGATCAGTACAGGAAAAGATAAAATCAATGCAGCCACGAGATATCATAATGCTAGAAAATGTTCGTTTTCATAAAGAAGAAATGATGGACGATGATAATTTTGCACAAAAGCTGTGCGAAGGAAAGGAAGTCGTTGTGTTTGATGGATTTCCGCAGTCTCATCGTAAGCATTCTTCGACAACCGGTATTTTGAGGCACCTGCCTTCCTATGCTGGATTTTATATCAAGCAGGAGGTTGAGATGCTTTCCAAACTAATTACGAATCCTGCTCATCCGTTTACGGTGATCATAGGAGGTGCAAAGATTTCTGATAAAGTGGATGCTATTCGAAATCTCCTTCCCGTAGTAGATACCATAATAGTTGGCGGTGCAGTTGCTAATGTTTTTCTGAAGGCAGAGGGGCATTCGTTGGGGGATTCGTTTATCGAAGACGTATTTGTTGATACTGTAAAGCGTCAAAAAGAAGACTGGGTAGAAACTGCGAGAGATATACTTCGGTCTGCAAAGTCTTTAAATAAGAAAGTTATCATACCTACCGATCTTTTGATTTCAAATAGTATTGAGACAAAAA
>CAYGIL010000087.1:0-2349 GCA_964349965.1 uncultured Candidatus Saccharibacteria bacterium
AAAATAAACAAAGATGAAACTGGATTTTACAGAACTGAGTATTCAAAAGAATTATTAAAGCGACTACAAGAACCAGTACTCAACAAAGATCTCTCCCCTCGGGATCGACTCGGAATCATTCGTGATCTCTTTGCTTTGGCTGAGTCAGGCGACATCCCGACAACCGATGCGCTAGAATTTCTGCTGGCATATAAAAACGAAGATAACTATACCGTGTGGCTCGAACTCGCTTTCGGCATGACCAGGCTTGAACACCTCCTTGCACAAAGTAAACATATAAAACAACTACATAAGCTAATTATAAAACTCTTTTCTCCCGTTTTAGATGAGATAGGTTGGGATAAGCGCTCTAACGATACTCATGCTCACATATTGCTCCGCTCACTGGCTGTCGCGCGCCTCGGCAAATCTGGTGATGTGAAAACAATAAAAGAAGCACGCAGGAGATTTAATGCTTTTATAAAAGGTGAACTTCTCTCTGCAGACATTCGTAGTGCAGTCTATTCAGTAATTGCTGTTTCTGGAGGAATTAAAGAATTTAAAGACTTAACAAAAAGATATATCAACGAGGCCTTACACGAAGAGAAAAACCGTATAGGTTCGGCCCTTGGAGACTTTAAAGATGAAGAAATCCTGAAGCTCGTAATCGAATTTGCAATGTCGGAGCACGTGCGCACCCAAGACACAGTGAGCATTCTTTCAGGTATTGGAGCAAATCCCTACGGCCGAGACATCTGGTGGAGCTTTGTGCAGAAAAATTGGAAAGAATTAGTAAGCCGCTACGGCGAAGGCGGTCATACTTTGGCTCGCCTCGTCAAAGCAATCGGTGCAAGTGCTGAGGCAAAGCACTTCACTTCATTTAAAAAGTTTTTCCAAACGCACAGCGCTCCCGGGGCCGAACGATCCATAGAACAAGTCCTCGAGCGCCTCGAAGGCAACATAGCTTGGCTAAAGCGAGATCAAAAGTCTATTGAAAAGTTTTTAAGCAAGAACTAAGTTACCGATACGCATCAACTTTGGCTGCGAGAATAAAGTCGTTTTGGGTGAGGCCACCGGCTTTGTGCGTCCAGAGTTCGAGTACGACTTTGTTGTAGTATACGTGGATATCGGGATGATGCCCCTCTTCTTCGGCAATATCAGCAACGCGCTCTACAAAGTTTATCGCCCCGATAAAATCCTGAAATTTAAATTCTTTAGAAATACTTGTCCCCTTATCATTAAGCGCCCAACCAAATGCCTCATCGAGGTAGTCCTGCAAATCTGCCCCCTTGAGCGGTTCCCCGCCCTCTTCGCATGGTACACATTTTTTCTTTAGTAAATCGTTTTTTTGATTATTCATAATTTTATTTACTTTATTTAATCAAACTAAGCTCAAGTGCTGCGAGGGCTGCCTCGCCACCAACATGAAATCTTTGTTTTGCTTGTTTCAAATTATTAACCGTGAGAACACCAAAGCCAACAGGGATATCATCCTCGAGCATCACCTCGAGCACCCCCTCTTGTGCCATTTTACATACATAATCAAAGTGCGGAGTATCTCCGCGTATAACGCATCCGAGTGCAACCAGAAAGTCAGGCTTTTTGGATCCACCGAGAGTAGCGAGCTTGTGCAATGCAAAAGGAATTTCAACTGAGCCAGCAACATGCACTATCCGTATATTTTTCTCTAGTACTTTAGACTTTTTCAAAGCTACGAGAGCGCCTTCGAGAAGCTTGTCCGTGATGTCACTGTTCCAGCGAGCAACAACAATAGCCGCTTTGAGCTTTGCACCATTATGATATGTATAAGTTTTATCTTTTACTTGCATACTTAGCTAGTATATCAAATTCTAAATTCACGACATCACCGACCTTTTTCAAATTTAAATTGGTATGTTCTAAAGTATAGGGAATGATTTTCACAACAAAAGACATATTGGAAACTTTAGCGACAGTTAGGCTGATACCTTCTACGGCGATAGATCCTTTATATACCAACAGTTTCATAAACTTCTTATCAGGAACCTTTATTTCAAAAACTTTTGAATTCCCTTCGTCCTTTATACTACAAATGATACCTGTGCCATCAATATGCCCGAACACTATATGACCATCGAGTCTGTCACTCATACGCATTGATTGTTCTAGGTTAACGATACCCCCGTTCTTCAAAAGACCCACGTTCGATAACCTGAGGGTTTCTGGCATGTATTCAAAGGAAATATTTTTACCTAAGTTTTTAACAGTAGAGCACACACCACTCACAGAAATACTATCTCCTTTTTTTATTTTTCCTAGATTATTTACAACTTCGAGCAGTAAACCGTTTTTCGTTGATTGTATTTTCTTTACTTTCGAAGTTTTTGAGAT
>CAYGIL010000088.1:0-2338 GCA_964349965.1 uncultured Candidatus Saccharibacteria bacterium
ACAAGAAACTCATGCGAGCACTGCAAGCAGACTCGCAGGTTTTGTCGTTCAAGCCTTTCTTTGAAGACTTTATTATCGTTGCGAAGAAGTCGTACTTCAGCATGGCAACGAATGACGGCACAGCATGTCGATGCGGTCATCAGGAGTATATCCCCGAATAAATATATGGCACTTCTAGACAACGAAAAACGAGACATCATCAAATACATTGAGGCTGGCAAACCATTGCCAGAAAAATATCGCTTTTTGCTTTTCGAGGACAAGCGAGAGGTTGAGCTTCTTTGGAATGGAAAAACAAACGATGTCACCAATGTTGTTTTGCCCTTCCAAGTGATCGAACAGGTAGACGAACCACGTAATGAAAAAGAGACAAAGCTTCAGCGTACTCTCTTTGATCTTGATACCCGTGGTCGTCAGATTAAAGGATGGACGAATAAGCTTATTTGGGGAGACAACAAGTTGATTCTCTCAAGTTTGAAAAACGGACCTCTCCGTCAAGAGATCGAGGCACAAGGCGGCATTAAATTGGTTTATATCGATCCGCCGTTTGATGTCGGTGCGGACTTTTCAATGAACATCGAAATTGGTGACGAGGAGTTTACTAAAAAGCCGAACGTTCTTGAGGAGCTTGCGTATCGTGACACATGGGGTAAAGGTGCAGATAGTTTCGTTTCTATGATCTACGAACGACTCGCTCTCATTCGTGATCTGCTTGCAGAGGACGGCAGTGTTTATATCCATTGTGACTACCGGCTTACGCATTACATCCGTACCGTCATGGATGAATTATTTGATAAGAGCCGATTCTTGAACGAAGTCATCTGGCAGGGAGCCGTTGGTGATACCTCTGCAAAGAATAAAAAATATATTAAATCTCACGACACTATTTTCTTGTACTCAAAATCTGACTCGTATATCTGGAACGAAGTATTCCAAGAGTACGGAGAAGCAAGTAATAGACTTTATAAAAACGAAGACGAAAAAGGTAAGTTTCAAATGATTTCAGTAGATAACCCCGGCGGTGGCGGTTACATTTATAGTTTCGGTAAAGGAGAAAAGATGCCAGCGAATGGTTATCGTATGCCGAGAGAGACCGCTGACCAATGGATTAAAGATGGCATTCTGATCATAGAGGCTGGAAAAGTACCGCGACGCAAACAGTACATGAACGAGAGCGGTGTTCGATGTAAAGATGTCTGGAATGATATTTCATCGTCGGTCTCTAAAGAGTATCCGACTCAAAAACCCGAAGCATTGCTTGAAAGAATCATCAGAGCATCCTCAAACGAGGGCGACATTGTCGCAGACTTCTTTTCCGGTTCGGGTACGACGCTTGCGGTCGCAGAAAAACTCGGCCGCAAATGGATCGGAAGTGATATTGGAAAGTTCGGTATCCATACTGCTCGCAAACGCATGATCGGAGTTCAGCGTGAACTCAAGAAGGCTGACAAAAGTTTCCGAGCGTTCGAGATTCTTAACCTCGGCAAATACGAACGCCAGCACTACATCGGTGTTAACCCTAATCTCCGAGAGGAAGAAAAGCATAAACAGCTTGCCAAAAAAGAAAAGGACTTTGTATCACTTGTCCTTGGTGCTTATAAGGCGGAATCATTCGACGGCTTCAAAACTTTTCACGGTAAGAAAAACTCACGACTAGTTGCGATCGGACCTATTAACTTACCGCTCTCTCGCTTGTTCGTAGAGGCAGTGATCAAAGAAAGTATTGAGAAGCAGATCACTAAAGTCGACATACTTGCCTTTGAGTTTGAGATGGGACTATTCCCCAACATTCAGGAAGAAGCAAAAGACAAAGGCATTGATCTCGCACTCAAATACATTCCTCGTGATGTGTTCGATAAACGAGCGATCGAAAAGAATCAGGTTGTATTCCACGATGTCTCATACATCGAGTTGAAGCCGATCGTAAAGAAAGGATCGGTTGCTATCGAGCTTACGGATTTCTCGGTGTTCTACAATCAGGACTCGATCAAAGAAGTCGAAGAAAATCTCAAAGCTGGTGGCAAAAAACTTATTGTTGAGAACGGCCAAATCATTAAAGTCGCCAAAGATAAAGACGGTATTCTAAACCGTGAAATTCTCACGAAGAAGTGGACTGACTGGATCGACTATTGGGCAATAGACTTTAATTTCGAGAGCAAGAGAGAAATCATCCGGATCAAAAAAGAAGATAGTGACGAATTCGAGGATGTGTGGACTGGTAGCTATGTGTTTGAGAACGAATGGCAATCATTTCGTACTAAAAAGGATCGTGGTCTTGAACTTACTAGCATTCCTCGTGAGTTGGAAAAAGGTAAAAGAAAAATCGCAGTCAAGGTCG
>CAYGIL010000089.1:0-2255 GCA_964349965.1 uncultured Candidatus Saccharibacteria bacterium
ACTGCTCATGTTGATGATCCTCGAAAATTGTATGGAGGGCTTTTGTATTTTCGTGATCCGAGCGATACGGCCGGAGGAGACCTTGAGCTGTATCGTTTTAAAAATGACCAGTATAAGTATGATCATCAGCAGGTAGATAGAAAGTATGTAGAAAAAGTCGCGCAAGTTTCCTATGATCAAAATGTTTTGATTTTCTTTCTTAACTCCCCTCATTCTCTTCATGGTGTTACTCCACGCGCTTTAACAAATTCAGTAAGGCGGTTTGTAAACTTTGTGGGCGAGGTGGAAGATCCGCTGTTTGACATCGCAAGTCGCCAAGTCGGATCCGTTGAACGATTTTTAAGAAAGCTGAAATCAAAATTGTATAGAATCCCAATAAAATCGGTTTAACTAAAACATGAAAAATATCGCAACACGAATCTACGATTTTCTCGCTCGGTTACCGGAGTTCATAACGCCCCATTTTGTTTTGGACAGAATAGATTCTGAGCGGTATGGCATAGACATGTTCATGAAAAAAAGTGTGGTGCCGCTTCTTAAATCTTCTGACCGGCTATTGGACGCCGGGGCAGGATCAATGCGGTACAAGGGCCTACTCGCTTTTACGCGCTACGAATCGACCGATTTTGAGGATGTGTTTGACAAGACTTCAAAAGAAAAGCACACCTTTATTTGCAGTCTTGACGATATTCCCAAAGACGAAGCGACATATGATGTAGTGATCAATAATCAGGTCCTTGAGCATGTTGAGTATCCCGAAAAGGTAATACGCGAGCTTTATCGAATTCTCAAGCCCGGCGGGAGACTTTTTTTAACAACCCCGCAAACTTGGGCGGTTCACGGTGCCCCATACAATTTTTATTTTTTTACGCGCTATGGCTTACGGTCACTTTTCAAAAATGCTGGGTTTAAAGAGATGACAATACAGCCGCGCGGGGGAGTATTCTGGGTTTTGGCCAAGATGCTCTATTGGCTTCCCGGGTACATTTATTATCAGATTGCATTCACTGGTTTTAAAAAGGATATTTATTTCAAACCTAAGCCACGCTCGTTACTTTTGGTTGGAGTATTGTTGCCTTTCTACATCATTGCGCAAATTATTATCGGGACCCTGATTCCGCTTGTCCTCTTTTATCTTGATCCGCTTGATCGTCAAAAAGATTTTACATTGGGCTACTCTTGTATTTGTGTGAAGTGAGTTTTTTTAGCAAAAAGATACATTAGGATTCCAAAATCAATAAATTTCGCTAGAACGAATATAATAACTGCGCCCCACAATCCGTACATTTGTACTCCAAAAAAGAGGAGTACGATTTTTAAAATTGAGCCGACAATATTCACTTGGTAAAGTTCTTTTACTGCACCTTTTGCTTGGAGGGCGGCGTGGGGAAGTACGCCCACAAAGGCAATCAGTGATAGTGCGAATACTTGGGAATATACAACTGAGTCGGTATATGCTGGGAAAAGAAGACGAAATACAATTGGTGCTATTAGAATATAAATGAGTGTCACGACAACTAGAAACAAGAAAAGAATCAGCATTTTGCTACGGAGTTCTTTTCGTATTTCTTGCATAGGTCTTTTGGCGAATTTTGGCATGGCGAGCGATCCGACATGCTTGAGAGCCCCCTTGATGTTGATCGGTAGTGTTGTTGCAAACGCGTAAATCGCAAGATCAATGGGCCCGAGAAAATGGAATATCAGCACTTTATCTATATGAGTTGCGGTGAGCGTAATTAAATTGATGAGGCTCAAGTGTTTGCCGTACGCAATGGTTTCTGACTCGGTAGTGGCGGCTGGTTTAAAACGTATGATCGTAGCGCGGTACAATATATACATTATTGTGGCGTTGCTCGCGAAGTAAATAAGAGCAAGCACCCAGAGCTTATCGGTCAGAAATAGTGCTATTACGAGCGATGCGGCAGGAAATAAATTTCCCCAGAAATTGTATGTGGCGACTCTCTTAAAATCTTTTTTTCCGTTGAGGTAGGAGGCGTACAGCGCGTACGCATTAAAGGCCGGCTGGAGAATTGCTACAAAGAAAAAGCAGATAGCGATCTCATATTGATGATTGAGCAGGTAGTACAATGCAAAACCGAGGGCGCCAACTGACATTGCAATACTAGACGAAAGATATTTTTTGATTCCTTCTTGTAGAGCTCCGTCGTATCCTCGACTTACTGATCTAACAATAGCTATGGCAAGCCCGGAAAAAGACAAGCCGCCGAGGATCTCTGCTATGGATAGAATGTACT
>CAYGIL010000090.1:0-2253 GCA_964349965.1 uncultured Candidatus Saccharibacteria bacterium
GTGGTACTAGAGCGAAGTGCGGCAGCGGGGTGAAGCATTGGTAAAATAAAATGGTCTTCGATCTTGAATAATTTACCCTGGTCACGCATTATCTTTGCTTCCGGCAAAAAATAATTCATGGAAAATCTCCCGAGCGGAACGATGATCTTTGGCGCGATGATTTCGATCTGGCGCGCGAGGTACGGCTTAAAACTCTCGATCTCCTCCGGCGTCGGATCACGGTTCTCCGGGGGCCGACGTTTTACAATGTTAGTGATATACACACCTGACTCCTTCCAGCCGAGATCACGAATATTTTTGCGAAGTAATTGCCCCGCACGGCCGATAAAGGGCCTTCGCTCCCGGTCTTCGTTTGCGCCCGGCGCTTCACCGATAAAAAGTATTTCGCTATCAGGATTGCCTTCTCCAAAGACCAGGTTCGCCTCCCGGAGAGGTAAAGTTTTATCCTTTTCAATTGCAAGCTGCAATTTATTTAATTCTGCCTTTTTATTCATACAAATGAGTATACTATTTTAAAAAATTTCGAGCACGAACGTTCTTATGATACGCGATCGCAAAGCGGTGCGCTTCGCTGTTTGCTAGAAGGATTTCCTTTTTATACTTTTTCGCAAATTCAGAATCACCTAAAATATCCTTCGGCTTATGCCTGTCGTCTTTCACCACAGCGACTACAGGTACCACTGCGCGCACTTTCATCAGTGCATACCGTGCAATATTCATCTGCGCAGTACTACCGTCGACAACGATGAGGTTCGGATATCGCCATTCATGATGCTCGAGTCTACGCAAGAGAACCTCAGCAAGTGCTCCTGTATCATTTGACCCTTTCTGCGTGCGAATGCGAAATTTCTTATATTCAGTTTTATTTGCTCTTCCTGCCTCGACGACGGTCATCACACCCACCATGTTCTTCCCGCTCATGTGTGCGATGTCATACGCTTCGATACGAAAACCATTCTCGGCATTTCGCTCAATTGATTCATCCTTTAAAAGGGCGATATCATTGATGTGCATAAGTGCAAATATGCGCAACTTCATTTCCTGCGCACGTTCGAATTCTTTATCCTTGGCATACTGCATCATTTCTTTCTTGAAGTTTGAAATAACACGCTTCTTCTTGCCTTCGAAAAAAAGTTTCAAGTTTTTTATATTGCGCGCGTACGAAGCCCGCGCTTCTTTGGTGCTCGTATCCGGCGCGAGACCGATCTGGCGATAAAAGGCAGCGTTGTCTTTCTTGGCCGACTGCTCATCTATATACGGGAAAATGTGTCGGATGATTTTCATCGCCTCCCGAAGCTGATACCCGCTCGTAAAAGGTCCGTACTTTGCCTGAAATTTTGTATCGGCGTCTTCTCGAAGCACGCTTGTACTCAAGCTTCGCTCGCGAATAGTGAGGACTTTTGGAAAATCTTCTTTAGTTATACAAACAACACTGAAACTCTTGTCGTCTTTTTCACGGGTATTGTAGTACGGCTGATGTTTCTTGATGAGTCGCGCTTCTAAGATCAAAGCTTCGAGCACACTTTCCGAAGTCTGCCATTCGAGCTTGCTCGCCTTGGTCACCATGTCGACGATGAGCGGCCCGCGAGTCTGTATGAGATCATTGGAAAAATAACTCCGCACCCGAGAACGAAGTGACGTCGCCTTGCCGATATAAAGTATCTGCGTTTTATGTTTGCCTCCTTCAGCGAGCTTCGGCGAGCCTAGGAAGAAATACACTCCGGGCTTATCAGGAAGTTTTGTTTTTTTGAGATAATTTATCTCCATATTCTTGTTACTTTTTTAACACTTTCTTTAAGTATTTACCAGTGTAAGATTTTGCATTGGCTGCCACAGCTTCTGGTGTACCACGCGCGACGAGCTGTCCACCATGCACGCCGCCTTCGGGACCAATATCAACAATATAATCCGAGCTTTTGATAACGTCGAGATTGTGCTCAATAAGCACAACCGTATGCCCCTTTGAAACAAGTTTATTCAGAACTTCGAGAAGCTTTGCTACGTCGTCATAATGCAGCCCAACTGTCGGCTCATCTAAAAGATAAATCGTCTTTTCGGTATGCGTACGGTACAACTCACTTGAGATCTTAACCCGCTGCGCTTCTCCGCCGGAGAGAGTCGTCGCTGACTGACCAAGCTCGAGATACCCTAGACCGACATCCATAAGCGTTTGCAAACGATCCGAAATAGCCGGGATATCCTTGAAGAACGTAAGCCCTTCCTCTACAGTCATCCTAAGCACTTCGTAGATAT
>CAYGIL010000091.1:0-2216 GCA_964349965.1 uncultured Candidatus Saccharibacteria bacterium
TCCCTCCTTTGACCAAATGTCTTTTTTCGAGTAGTATGAACCTATGCGACAATCAAAATTGTTCACTAAAACGAGGAAAGAAGCACCGACTGATGAAGTATCGAAAAATGCTGATCTTCTAATTCGTGGAGGGTTTATTCATAAAGAGATGGCTGGTGTGTATGATTTTCTTCCGCTTGGTCTTCTGGTCTTAAACAAGATTATTCAGATAATACGCGAAGAAATGAATTCAATTGGTGGGCAGGAGCTCCTCATGAGTTCGTTGCAGCGGAAAGAGCTATGGGACCGGACGGATAGATGGAGTGACAAAAATGTAGATGTTTGGTTTAAGACAAATTTAAAGACTGATTCGGATTCCGATGATAATCGTTCTAGAGAAGTAGGATTAGGATTTACCCACGAAGAACCTATTTCAAGTATGCTAGAACAGTTTGTTTCTTCGTATCGTGAGTTACCTTTTTCAGTGTATCAATTCCAAACAAAATTTCGGAACGAAAAGCGTGCAAAAAGCGGAATCATGCGTACACGCGAGTTTATTATGAAGGATTTGTATTCTTTTGCCAAAGATGAAAAGGAGCATGAAGTGTTTTACGAGCGTGCCAAAAAAGCATACCAAAATATCTTTAAACGTATTGGAATCGGGCATTTGACTTATGTAACATTTGCTTCGGGGGGTAGCTTTTCAAAGTTTTCTCACGAGTTTCAGACGATCACTGGTGCAGGGGAAGATGTCATTTATGTGGATGAGAATAAAGGTATTGCGGTAAACAAGGAAGTGTACACCGATGATGTCCTGGCTGGCTTAGGACTTTCTAGGGATAGTCTGGTTGAGCATAAAGCTGCAGAAGTGGGAAATATTTTTACATTGGGCACAAAGTTTTCCGATCCATTTTTGGTTTTTCAAAATGAAAAAGGAGAAAAGCTTCCTGTATTCATGGGTAGCTATGGTATTGGCCCTGGGCGTGTCATGGGCACTGTAGTTGAGACTTTGTCAGATGATAAAGGTATTGTTTGGCCTCCGTCCATCGCACCATTTCAGGTGCATTTGCTTGCACTTGGAGATGATGAAGCAGTTTTGAAAGAAGCAGAAAAGGTATACGTAGAGTTGAAGAAAAATAATATTGAAGTTTTGTTCGATGATCGTGCCGGTATGTCAGCGGGAGAAAAGTTCGCAGATGCGGATCTACTCGGGATGCCGTATCGAGCCGTTGTATCTCTTCGAAGCATGAAAGATTCACCCGGCGGTATTGAACTTAAAAAGCGTATAGAAGAAAAGGGAAACGTAGTTGCACTTCCTGAACTGATGAAAATCTTAACATCAGACAGCGCCTAAGGCGGGCGCTGTCTGGGCATATCTGAAACGCATGTTTGAGAAATTATATAAGCTAACTTCAAATGACATAGGTATTGATCTCGGCACTTCAAATACGCTGGTGTATTTGAAGGGTCACGGTATCGTGATCAACGAGCCTTCGGTGGTAGCAGTTAATGTAAAGACTAACCAAATTTTAGCTGTTGGCACTAAGGCAAAAGACATGCTTGGCCGAACTCCAGCACATATCAAGGCAGTGCGCCCCCTCGTGGATGGAGTGATTTCTGATTTTGAAGTTACTGAGGAGATGCTTTCGTATCTCATAAACAAAGCAGACAAGATGGCAAAAAAACTTGGACGTCCGCGCGTCGTAGTTGGGGTGCCGTCAGGGATCACCAACGTCGAAACGCGTGCGGTATATGATGCAGCGCGTTCAGCCGGGGCACGAGAAGTTTTTCTCGTTGAAGAGCCTATGGCGGCGGCGATAGGAGTTCGTCTCCCGATCAAGGAACCTACCGGCTCGATGATTATCGATATCGGCGGCGGCACGACGGATATAGCAGTGATTTCTCTAGGAGGTATAGTGCGATCAAAGAACCTAAAAATCGCAGGTGATAGACTTAACAACGATATCATCTCATATATGCGAGATGAGTTTAAAATTTTAGTTGGTGAGCGAACAGCCGAAATGGTAAAGATCGCGATCGGCTCCGCAATCCCAGGTGAACAACATATGGAAACTCAGGTACACGGGCGTGATCTTTTAACAGGTCTTCCGCGGGCTGTAGTTGTGACTGATGCTGACGTACGCGAAGCTTTCGGAGCTTCTATTAAGGGTCTCGTGGAGGGAGTTAAAGATATGCTCGAAACTATTCCACCCGAAATACTCGGGGATATCATGCAT
>CAYGIL010000092.1:0-2163 GCA_964349965.1 uncultured Candidatus Saccharibacteria bacterium
CTAGTAAAGGACCTGGAAGGTTATAAAAATTTGATAAAACTGGTCACCATAGCCTCAATAGAAGGATACTATTACAAACCAAGGATGGACAAAGAAATACTCCGCAAATATTCTAAAGGTTTAATAGCACTTTCTGGTTGCCTTGGAGGAGAACTCGCACAGAGCCTCATCGGAAGCAATATGGAAAAAGCTGAGGCACTCGTGCTTGAATATCAGGATATCTTTGGAAAAGAAAATTATTTTCTTGAAATACAAAACTATGGAAATATCACAGGTGGAAAAGAAGTAAAAGAAGGTTTGATAAAATTGAGTAAGAAATTTTATATTCCTCTCGTCGGGACCATAGATTCACATTATCCCCAAAAATCCGACGCCAAAGCACACGAAACCCTTCTCGCTATTCAAACCAATTCAGACATAAAAGACGAAAACCGATTTACATTTGGTGAAGGCAACTGCTACTTTGTAGACGAAGAAACCGCCCGAGAACTTTTCAAAGATACTCCGGAAGCAGTATCAAACACAAATAAGGTCGCCGACATGTGCAACCTCGAACTCACTTTAGGTTCCTGGGTTTTTCCAAATTTTGAAATAGAGAAAAATAAAACATATAACGAAAAACTACGCGAGCTCGCCGAAACAGGATTCGAGAGGTTAGGTATAACTGAAACAAAAGAGATACGAGATCGTGTTGAATACGAACTAAAAGTTATCACTGACAAAGGCTTCGCGCCGTACTTCCTTGTCGTAGGAGACCTCCTCCGGCATGCGCGAGAAAGCGGTATCCTCACAACGATCCGAGGATCGGTCGCTGGATCGATGGTGACGTATCTCCTAGGCATCACAAACGTAGACCCAATCGAATACAAACTCCCCTTTGAGCGATTCTTAAACCCTTTCCGTCCTTCAGCACCTGATATCGACATGGATTACGCCGACAACCGCCGAGATGAAATGATCGAGTATGCAAAAAGAAAGTACGGTACTGAAAACGTCGCCCAGATCGGAACCTTTGGTACGATGATGGCCCGCGGCGCAGTACGTGATGTGGCGCGAGCACTCGCCTACCCATACACGATCGGCGATCGTATTTCAAAAATGATTCCTATGGGCTCCCAAGGCATGCCGATGACGATAGACCATGCCATAGAAATAGTTCCAGAACTTAAAGAAGCATACGATAAAGAAACTGATACGAAAGAAATTATAGACCTTGCAAAAAAACTTGAGGGATGTGTTCGACACATTTCTGTGCATGCTGCCGGTGTGGTGATCTCGCCCGGACTCATCTCCGAATACACCCCGACACAGTTTGATCCAAAGGGTGGGAAAATCATCACTCAATATGACATGTATAGTATTGAAGAAGCAGGACTCCTCAAGTTCGACTTTTTGGGAATCAGAAACTTGTCTATCCTCGCGGACGCGATCAGTCTAGTTAAAAAGTACTACGGTATTGATATAGATATAGAGCGCATACCGCTTGATGACAAGAAAACTTTCTCGCTTTTAGCACGAGGTGAGACAGAAGGATTGTTTCAACTAAACGGTGCTGGCATGACACGCTATCTCAAAGAGCTCAAACCGACCTCGATCCATGACATCAACGCCATGGTTGCCCTGTATCGTCCGGGACCTATGGATTCGATTCCGGAATACATAAAAAGAAAACACAATCCACACCTAATAAAATACATGGATCCACGCATGAAGAAGTATCTTACTGAGTCGTACGGACTTATTGTGTATCAGGATGACCTCTTGCTCTCCTCTATCGAAATCGCCGGCTACAACTGGGAAGAAGCGGATAAATTCCGTAAGGCTGTCGGTAAAAAGATCCCAGCAGAAATGGCAGCGCAAAAAGAAAAATTTATAAAAGGAGTTATAAAAAACGGACAGACTCCACAGTTCGCTGAGAAACTCTGGAAACTCTTTGAACCATTTCAGGCATACGGATTCGGTAAAGCTCATGCTGCTTCGTACGGACGCGTTGCATATCAGACTGCGTACATGAAAGCGAACTACCCTGTGGAATATATGGCAGCAATACTGACCGCCGAGTCTGGAGATACGGAAAAAGTCGCAGAAATTATCGAGGAATGTAAAAAAATGAAAATACCCGTACTACCACCGAACATCAACGAAAGCTTTGGTGGCTTTACC
>CAYGIL010000093.1:0-2146 GCA_964349965.1 uncultured Candidatus Saccharibacteria bacterium
GGAATTCGAATGACGCACCTGCTCCTCGTCTTTGCTTCTGGTGCGCTCGTTTTCGCTTCACTTTGGGTTTTTGCTTTTGCTCCGTATCAAAAGGCACGAATTATGAACTTTATCAATCCTTTGGCGGATATTCACGGCACGGGATACAATGCTTTTCAGTCGACGATCGCAGTTGGTTCCGGGGAAATCATCGGAAAGGGTCTCGGTTTCGGAACTCAGTCGCGCCTCAAATTCCTCCCTCAGCCACAGTCTGACTTTATCTTTGCAGCTTATGCAGAAGAGTGGGGCTTTGTCGGTTCGATACTTCTTCTCGTCCTGTACGGTCTCGTCTTTTGGCGGATTCTCTATGCCTCGACTCTTGGGGGTTCGAATTTTGAAATTTTATTTGGTCTTGGGATCGGGATATTTTTTATGAGTCACATACTTGTAAACATCGGGATGAACCTCGGGCTCATGCCGATCACCGGTATTCCGCTTCCGTTTATGAGTTACGGCGGATCGCACCTACTCACTGAGTTTGCAGCGCTTGGGATACTTATGAGCATGCGCCGGTACGGTCGTTCTGTGCATCGTGATGATATGAAGCATGAGTTTATCGGAGCGTAAAAGTAGTATATAATACCGCTATGAACAAGATACTTTTTTTCTCAATCTATAATTTTGGATATCAAAACGCAGTACTTGCAGATTTTTTTGTATTCGCAGCTGACAAGTTGCCTTACATAGTTATTTTCGTAACGTTAGGGTATCTCGTGTATAAAAAAGTTTACATTCCGAGGATCCTCGTCATATATGTTACCTCTGTCGCTGCGTGGATTATAGCAAAAATTTTAAAATTGCTTGTGCATTCACCACGGCCGTTTGATGCGTTTCCACACGTGACGAGCTTGATCCCTGAGAGCGGGTACGCGTTTCCCTCTGGGCATGCGACGTTTTTCATGGCGCTTGCGGTTGCAGTTATGTTTTACGACAAGAGAGCAGGGTATGTGCTCATGGGTTGTGCTGTGGTGATCGGCCTCGCTCGGGTCATCGTCGGGGTGCACTTTCCAGGAGACATTCTCGGAGGGCTCATTCTCGGTGCACTCGTTGCGTACGGAGCTCATACGATCATCTATGCATTACTTGATCACTTTTTCCCGCCGCATCATGGGCATCATTAATATAAAATAAATTGCCCGGCTGTATAAATACAGCCGGGATTTTTGCAACGGACTTATAACGGGCCGTTGCCACCCGTCCATTCGATTTTCATCTCATGGTCTCCTTTCTTATAAAATTAGAGCTCCTTCTCTAAAGAATATTATAGCACATCTATGAAAAAAGTCCAGTTTTTCACATATTTATTGCTTATTTCCGAAAAAGGTGTACTATGGCTAGATATTTACCCGCCTGCCTCGCTTATGCGAATCATTGCGGGCAGGTGTGGAAAAAATTATGATTAAGAAAATTATACTCGCGATAATAGTATTGATATTAGGCGCAGGGGTCGCCCTTTTTGTATTTAAGACCGAACCAAGGCTGAATAATAGTTTTGAAACTCAAAAAGCATTTTTCAAAAAGTTTCCATTTCGTCTCGGACTCGACCTCTCAGGTGGGAGCCATCTCGTATACAAAGCTGATATAAGTGCACTTTCTTCTGATCAGGTGGATGACTCTATGGAGGCGCTTCGTGACATCATCGAACGCCGAGTGAATACTTTCGGAGTCTCTGAGCCTGTGGTTCAAGTAAAACACGGTAGCTTTATCTCCGGAGGGGAAGAAGAACTCATCGTTGATCTACCAGGCGTGACTGACATCAAGGAGGCGATCCGACTTATCGGAGATACGCCAATCCTCGAGTTCAAAGTACAAGACAAGGATGCGGGTACTAGGGAGGTTAAAGTTGGTAAAGACGGAACAGTTGACCTCGGTAGTATCAACATCGAAGATCAGTTTGTCGCGACGGAGTTGACCGGACGATACTTACAGAAAGCAAATCTGGATTTTCATCCTACGACTCGTGAGCCAATCGTGAACCTCATCTTTGACGACGAAGGTGCAAAACTTTTTGCACAAATAACAAAAGAAAATATTGGTAAGCCAGTTGCGATCTACCTCGACGGAGTGCTCATCTCTGCACCGCGCGTGGACGAAGAGATCACTGGCG
>CAYGIL010000094.1:0-2072 GCA_964349965.1 uncultured Candidatus Saccharibacteria bacterium
AGTGATTCGGATGTCGTGAGAAGTAGCGTGATGAACAAACAACATGCGGCAACTCGACCGATCGAGAGTCCCATTTCTTTCACTGCGGTGTATTCGTCGATGAAATGTCCACCGTCAGCTGTCTGTTCCCCCGCATAGGCATCAACGCTAAAGCGCGCCGAAGGTGTACCAGAGGCATACGCGACGTTCACCGTCAACACTTGTACTGGAGAGGCGGCGGCAAGTTTCGCAATCCATGTTGAAAATACGATTACGGCAAGAACCACCGGCGAGCGGGCGCGAAGCGCGTGCAACAGTCTGCGAACGAGAAATCGCCCAAGAAACGCAACGCAGAGCGTTGCGGTGAGAACTGCGCCGAGCGAGCGAAATGATCCAAGAACAAGATATGCAGCGAGTGGCCACACGAAAAGGAGGACAGCGCCCTGAACCCCGTCGAGTATGAAAAGTCCGACGGCGAGGTTGTTTTTGCGCGCCACAAGTTCGCGAAGCGTCTCACCGTACGTCCATTCATACGCTTCGTATTTCTCGCGTGTTCGCATTGCAAAAAGCGCGGCGATAAGAAGCAGCGCCGCACACATCGAGAACAGTACAAACGCGCCGTTCCCGAGCGAGGTAAGGACAACGCCTGCGAGCGCCGGAACGAAAGCGATCGCTGCTTCTTGCAGAAGCGGCGAGAACGGCGAGAGTCCTTGTGAGGTTTTGTACGGAACAAAATAGAATGCGCGGTACATTCCTTGAAGGACGGCAAAAGCCGCGACGGTAAAAAAGATTTCGTCTCGCGAAGGATTAGCAACGAACATCAGCGCAAAGAGCGAAAATGCGAGCGCTGCAAGAATAGTTCCGAACAGAAGTACTGGGCGTACGCCGCGCCGGAGCGCCATACCACTTAACGGTGTCAGCACGAACGTGAGTGCGTGCGAAAGTGCGTACAGAGCGGCGGCACCAGCGAGAGACGTTTCTACATCGTGCGTAGCAACGAGAAACACGCGGAACACGATGACCCACGCAAAAACGTTTCCCGCTGCTAACGCAGCGCGGACAAAAAATCGATGCGGCGCAAGCTGCCCAAATGTCGCTCGCGGCATAGCCTAGCCAATCGCGGCCGGCCGAGGTCGTCGGAGTGAAGCGATGAGTGGAAGGATTGCAACAAGTGCGTACCCTACCCACACGCTCCAGGATGTGTACAGTGCGAATCCAGAAAACGGAACGAGGAAGATCGCATCGAGTACGACTGCGCAGACAGCCCAGGTAAGGGTATATGGCACGAGGTCACGCCAATTGGTCATATGTAGCGAGCGTGCCGCGAAAATCGTTATGCCAGCAAGAGCGACAATTCGCACCGCGAGAGATGTGAGGCCGATGGCAAGTCCATAAATGACAAGCCCTGACCACAAGAGATACATGAGCGCATAAATAATAATACCCCACCCAAGTGCCCCGAGTAAAAATCGCATATCACAATCATACACCCCCTGTCACCTTTCGGTGAGAGGGGGTGTAGATAACATTTGATTCGCGCTTTAGCGCGACAATGTTACAGGGGTGTGACCGCAGGTCACATACAAGAAAGAACGCCCGGTGGGGCGTTCCTTTCCTGCAAGAATTGCCTGGTCCGCTGCGAAGCGGCGGCAATTCTTACCAGCTGTTGCGTCGGCCACCGCCGCCACCTCCGCCCCAGTCGCCACCACCACCGCGATTGTCGCGGCGAGGGCGCTCCTCGAGAGGACGAGCTTCGTTGACAGTGAGTGTGCGTCCGCCGAAATCTTTGCCGTTCATCATGTCGATCGCCTTTGTAGCGTCTTCATCTGATGCAAATTCGACGAAGCCAAAACCCTTTGAGCGGCCAGTCATCTTATCCATGATGACAATAGCTGAGCTCACAGTGCCGGCTGCCGCAAACGCTTCGCGGAGTTCGTCTTCAGTAGTTGAGTACGGAAGACCACCCACGTAAAGTTTCTTTGCCATGTTGTCTGTTTTCTCTTCGTGTAAAAAAATGTAAACCGATCCTTTCCTTACGCGCCGCGGTAAAACCTAGCTCCTGGGGAAACTTACATTCGCAGGCAGCATAGCAT
>CAYGIL010000095.1:0-2056 GCA_964349965.1 uncultured Candidatus Saccharibacteria bacterium
AGTGCATGCCGGTCATGCACGCCCACATGCCCTACTCGCCACCCCTTCCAACTTGCCCCGTTTAGAGGGGTTGCTCCGCCTATCATACTTGCCCCAATGAGCGCGCTTTTTGTACCCGGGAGAGGACCGGAGTTTTCTATGAGCCAGGCTGCAGGGATTTTTATTTTACCTTCCTCTTCTTCTCTCTCCTCAAAATAACGTATATCCGGAAACTTTGCGCGCAATCTATCGAGTTCATCGCGAGTTACAAATACGTTTTTGAAAAAACTACCGGCATTCCCGACCACACGAGGATCGGGAAGTTTCCTCTCGCGAATATGTGATACTGTGTTACTCACATCACTAGAAGTTTGTATTTCTATGTTGTTTTTTTCTATATGCTCACGAAGTGATGCATACCCTAGATTCTTCTTTTCACTTTTACTGAGTCTGATTGTAATTGCTGAAATAAAATATTTTCCTTTAAGCAATCCCTTGAATACACTATCTCGATATCCCGGCTCGCATTCATACACAGAAAAAACCCTCTTGTCACCGGTCTCGACATCATACGCATCGACAGCCTCGAGCACGTCCTTGAGCTCGGCCCCGTAGGCGCCGATGTTTTGCATTGGCGCTGCACCGACACTCCCCGGGATAAGCGCGAGGTTCTCGATACCCCAATATCCGTGCCGAACTGAAAAGATGACGAAGTCATGCCATACTTCCCCGCCCATGGCGCGAAGCAAGACTTCATCTTTCCCGAGGGTAACCCTCGGGGTTTCTAATATTTCGATACCATTTAATTTGTTTAGTATAACAATCCCGTCAAAATCACGCGTAAAGAGCACATTGCTTCCCCCACCGAGGAACAACTTTTCATTATTTTTAAATTCTAAAGATGAGAAAAGTACTGGAATATCGTCTTCACGAGTGAGTTCGGTAAAGAATTTCGCTCGTGCCGAAATTCCAAAAGTGTTTAATTTTGTGAGATCGTAGTCCCTCCGTATTTGCATATCAGCTATTTATGAAATATCTCTCGTTCGAGCATCTTTTCGATCTCTTCCTCACTGACTGGACGCATCATTTTCTGCAATTCTGGATCTTCGGACAAATCAATACCGTTTTTAGCGAGGAGAAGTGCCATCATCTTCATAAGCTTAGTGATCTCTTGTTCTGAAATCAAATTGAGCTGAAGATGAGTTTCTTCTCGTAAATCGTCGATCTTGGTCGTTCGATTTTGAGATATGAGGACAAATATAGCAAGGATGATCGCTTCTAGAGAAACAATCGTGGTCAACAAGTTAAACGGAAACGGATCAAATGGAGATATGAAGGATACCTGGCCGGTGTTGATGATTACCCATGCGACAAATAACAAAGCATTTAAAAGTAGGAAACTATTACTACCGAATTTTGAAGTCATAAAGTCAGCGACGCGCTCCATCGGGGTCCGCTCTGCGTCTGCCTTGGCCTTCATGCTATGAAATATCCTATGCTTTAAATCTTCTTGGTTTTCACCAAAGAGTGCTTTGAGAAAAGAGATGTGATTTTGTGACATACGTGTATTATATACCTTCTATTCCCTAAGTATATCCACAGTACCGTCTGCATGAAGGCGAACAACCTTGGATGCTTTACCTATGATTGGTCCACCGTCAACGTATAGATCGACTAAATCCCCAAAGTAGTTTCTCGCTTCATCGACTGTTTCACTTTGCGGGAATTTTTCAGTATTTGCGGAGGGAGCAATAAGGGGCCCTGTATGCCGAAGGAGAGCTCGGAGTGGCTCAAGGTGAGGTATTCGAAATGCCAAGGTACTGGTACCCCTGTGCAGATACGAGAGTGACTCTCCGGGGCAATCAAGCACAACGCTAATTGCATCTGCCCCACTCCAAAATTCTTTCAATTTTTCTTTTTGAATTGGAGAAATGCTAACAGAAAATCTTTCGAGGTCACTCAAATCACTGATCAAAATTATACATGGCTTCTCCGGCGCACGTTTACGCACATCATAAATCCGATTCACAGTTTCTCTACTCTCTGCTTTCCCCACTATCCCGTAAATAGTGTCTGT
>CAYGIL010000096.1:0-2051 GCA_964349965.1 uncultured Candidatus Saccharibacteria bacterium
ATCTCGTAGAACACGATTCCTGCAACGATGGTGTGCCAAAGCTGACTTGGTTGGATAGCAACCTTCTCGTACTCAGGCCCTCCGTCGACAAAGACGTGAAAGAGCTCAAGCCCTACGAATATCGCAAGACCTAGCGCAAGAAGAAGTAGCTGAAACCACCAGTTGCTTTGGAAACCCTCAGCCGTTCGACCGCCAATGACGACACTCGCGAAGATCGCAAAGATCGCTATAAGCGGATCGCCAAGCCAGAAGGAAGCCCATCTTGTTCGGAGAAATCCTCCTTCAAAGACCAGATGTAGCAGTTGAACTGCTCCAACAGTCACAGCGAAGAAGAAAACTCCAGTAAGAATCGGGGGCAACCTCCAAGGAAACAGAAAGAAATCCTCGTGCATGATGTACCACCTTTCATGGTTGATAACGACGTGCTTCACGGCCAGGTGCTTCTCGGTTATGTAAAGGTGCAAGATAAAGACTTTTGAAAAAAAGCGCAGGGACAGCTATTGTCCGTGGCTCAAAATGCCTTGACTTTAAGTATTCTTAAAGTGGAGTGAATTATAGCAGAAAATGGAGCAATTGTAAACTATAGGTCGGAATGGATTGTCTAGGATCCGATACATACGGAACGGTTGAGAAGTAATTGTCATATAGATATACTGATGCAGTTATGCGTCATTACAACATTGTTCCCTGGAAGCAGGTTCGTGATTCATCTTTGTCGAAGGACGGCTTGAAAAGGTTGTTGTGGATTGACTGGTATTTCAGTCATGGAAAGAATGCAGAACTAACCTGTCGCCACTTTGGAATATCAAAGAGTATGTTCTACCGATGGTTTAATCGATATGACAAAAACAACCTTAAGACTCTTGAATTTGATACGAAACTTAGACGTCCCCATACGCTTCGGGAGATGACAACTAACCCAAGGATTTTAAAACTTATCTACGACATTCGACTAGATGATCTTTCAAAAAGCAAGTATGAGATAGAAGAGGAATTAAAGCGAACCGGTATCAAGGTCGCCAGCAAGATAATTCAAAAGGTTATCAACCGCCATTTTGAGTTAAGAAACGATGAACACAAGATAAAGCTTAGAAAATCAAGGAACCACAAAATTGCGAGAATCAAAGCTAATCGTGAGCTTTGGGAAAAGGATTTGGGGTCTCTCATTCAAATTGATACAAAACACCTATATATTTTGGGTTCAAGGTTCTACATATTTGTTGCAATTGATTGCAAATCACGTTTAGGGTTCGTTTATGCATACAAGTCTGCATCATCTACCAATGCTGCTGACTTTTTGCAAAGAGTTATCAATTACTTTCCATTTAAAATCCAGGCTATCAATACAGATAACGGTTCTGAATATCTTTTGAATTTCCATAAGCTTTGTGAGAAGCTCGCGATTCCTCATTACTTCACCTACCCACATACACCTAAGATGAACGGAAGGGCTGAAAGATTAATTAAAACTTTAGAGTATGAGTTTCTTCACTACAGAACATTGATACCTGAACTTGAAGAAGTAGTTAAGATATGCTGGCAATTTAACGACCATTACAACAAAAAACGTTTCCATCAAGCAATCTCCTACAAGACACCTTATGAGTATGTTACGATACTACTTGAACAGAAAGGAGGACAACCGTTCTCTATCTAGGGATCCAGTACAAATAATTGAAAATTAAGATGTTTTAGTGTAAGATTTTTGAATGTCTAATGTGGGGGATACTTTTTTTACATCAGTTGGATGTATGGATGGACGGGTTCAGGCGCCTGTTGCGCAATTAGGTCGTGATAAATTTGGCGCAAAATATCCTGACACAATCACAGAGGCGGGAATAGTAAGAGCAATTGCAAATAATCCTAAACTAGAATTTATCAAAAATTTAAAGTTCAAGCTCTCAGTCTCTATAGAAAAACACCATTCTAAAGGAATTATCGTCAGTGGACATGAGGAATGCGCAGGAAATCCTGTTAGCGAAGAACAGCACAAACAAGATATTAAAAAAATCCGTTGAGAATATTAAAAAAATGCTTGAAGAAAACAATAT
>CAYGIL010000097.1:0-2024 GCA_964349965.1 uncultured Candidatus Saccharibacteria bacterium
TTCCGGAGAGAAAAATAAAGAAGAAAGAGAGAAAGAAAAAGAGCTTAAAAACAGCATCAAAGAAGTAGATAAAGAGATCGGCAATCTCTATGAGAAAACCAAGGAACTTGAACTCAAATGGACAAATGAAAAAGCAATCGTGACCGAGATCCGTGCAATCAAGAAAGACTTAGAGACTATCCGTCTCGAAGCTGAAGACGCGGAAATGCGGTCCGACCTCGCTCGTGCTGCAGAGATCCGTTACGGCAAGATCCCAATGCTCAAGAAAGAACTTGAGAGTAAACTTATACGTCTCAAAAAGCTTCAAAAATCCCGACGGATCCTAAAAGAAGAAATTACTGCCGAAGACATCGCAGAGGTCGTCTCTCGTTGGACTGGTATACCGCTTACAAAAATGCTCGAAGAAGAACGTGCAAAGCTGGAGAAGCTCGAAGTAGAGCTTCAGAAGCGTGTTATTGGTCAGGATGAGGCTATATCGCGCGTAGCGCAGGTTATCCGTCGTTCACGTGCGGGTATTGGCGATCCTAACCGCCCGATCGGTTCATTTATTTTCTTGGGTCCGACGGGGGTCGGAAAAACAGAGCTCACGAAAGCACTTGGACAGTTTATGTTCAACGATGACAAGGCAATCATTCGTGTAGATATGTCTGAATACATGGAGCGGCACTCAATCTCAAAACTCATAGGCTCACCACCGGGTTATGTTGGATATGATGAGGCAGGACAACTCACTGAAGCGGTGCGTCATCGACCGTATGCGGTGGTACTTTTTGACGAGATCGAGAAGGCTCACCCCGAAGTCTTTAATATGCTTCTTCAAGTTATAGATGAAGGTAGGCTGACTGACGGCAAAGGCCGAGCAGTGAACTTTAAAAATACCATCATCATTCTAACATCAAACATCGGTTCTCAATTTGTAGAACGTATGGAATCAATAGGATTCTCGAACAATTC
Source organism: uncultured Candidatus Saccharibacteria bacterium (assembly GCA_964349965.1). Taxonomy (GTDB): domain Bacteria; phylum Patescibacteriota; class Minisyncoccia; order Phycocordibacterales; family UBA9973; genus UBA9973. The sequence continues at coordinate 955 of CAYGIL010000097.1, forward strand.
TATGGCTGATAATTACAACAATATGAAAGATAAAGTGATGGATGCACTTAAAGACAATTTCCGTCCGGAATTTTTGAATCGTATTGATGAAACGATTGTTTTCGACATACTTTCTACAAAAGCAATCAAAGAAATTGTAAATCTCCGTATTCAGGTGGTGAAGGATCGTTTAGCCGGGAAGGGGATTAGTTTTGAGATCACTGATGAAGCGCTCACGTATCTAAGTGTTGAAGGATACAATCCGCATTATGGTGCACGACCACTCAACCGTCTCATTCAGAACAAGATCTTGAATCCTGTGGCATCCCACATCATCTCTAATTCTGTAAAGAAAGGAGATTCGGTATACGTATCAGTAAAAAACAAAGAACTTGTGATCGAGACCAGGAGAGGAAAGATCAAGAGCTCTTTCAGAGTACGACATCGGTCGGAAGTCTAAAATTACACACTACAAAAGATGCAAAAAATACTTTTTTGTGTTACTTTGTAATGTGTAACTGCGTCGTCCCGCCTATGGCGGGATAAAGTGGTAGAGCTTGCCCCGCCAGGGCGGGGTGAAGTCAATTACAATAGCCTAAAATAATGTGGCACGTCTATATTCTTCAAAGTATTCAAGAGAAAAAATACTACATTGGTTGTACCAATAATTTAGAAAGGAGAGTGCTTGAACATAATAAAGGCTATAGTGCCGCTACAAAAAAGTATAGACCCTGGATAGTTGTGCGTTTTGAAAAGTTTAGTAATCAGCAAGAGGCTTATACCAGAGAAAAGGAAATTAAATCATACAAAGGTGGTAACGCTTTTAAAAAATTACTAGATGAATAATAAGATGCGTCGGTGGTAGAGTGGTCAATTACAACAGACTGTAAATCTGTCGCCTCCGGGCTACGAAGGTTCGAATCCTTCCCGACGCACCATACAAAAAATTCTCAACTTATGATTGAGAATTTTTTGAAATTTACGCCTGAGATTTTGGTCTCATGTTGAGAGGGCTTTTTATTTTGCCTGACTTTCCTTTTTTGCTTTCAATCAAGAGTTCTCCGTTTTTCACAGAAACAATGACACTATCC
>CAYGIL010000098.1:0-1981 GCA_964349965.1 uncultured Candidatus Saccharibacteria bacterium
GGTATATTTGTAATCAATTACCAGAAAAGTCTCATATGTTGTGGACGGATACAAATACTTTACAAAATAAGTTTCTTGCCTTAGGATTTCTATAGAAGTAAGCTGTCTTAGCTGTTTTACAATAGAAAGGAGACCACAATGTCTAATGTAGCTAGAGTTCTAAATCTCGCACCAACAATCTTGGCAGGAGATTACGAATCGGGTTTGTTTGAACGTCTTATGGCGTACGAACACCCCGAGTTAATCTTAAGACTTGAGCAAAAGCTCGAAATCAGTGCAGAAAAAGCACTGTCACTTTTCGAAGATACCAAGCGCTTCCTCTACCTCTGCGGGGCATTTCCCGATGGGCGCTGGGGTCCAAGTCAAAGCATCGACCGAGGTTGGCACGAATTCATCGTCTACACACGCGATTACATAAAATTTTGTGAGGACTTCTTCGGACGTTATATCCACCATTGCCCAAATTCTCCAAACGGGCAGAAGGATATAATGCGTTCTAGGAGAACAATAACTCAAGCTCTCGAAATATTCGGTAATCTATCAGAAAACTGGAGATACGAGAATGAGGATGGAGTTTATGTACTTGGTCCTGGCATTAGTGATAATATCGACGCCATCGGCCCATGTGACTCCTGTGGTTGCTCCCCTTGCTCATAAGATTGCCCAAAACAAAATCGGAAAGGATTTATTCCCTTTCCGATTTTTTACTTACAAGGTATCCTTGGATAATCAATAATTTGAATATAAAATAATACTATCTATTTCTGTTTACACATGAGTTGAAATTAATATGCTAGAAATTGAGAAAATAATTATAGAACGTCTTGTGGTGCGTAATGGGGAATTAGAACAAGAAGGACTTCTTTTCATGCCTGTTGCTGGCGACAAAGAAGTACCACTCGTTGTTCAAATTCATGGCTTCAACACATTTGGAGCGTGGGAACTTATATTTCAATCTCGTAGACTTGTTGATAAAGGATTTGCAGTTTTGCTCGTCTCGCAACTCGGTTTTGGCGGTTCAAAAGGCCCTCGCGATTATTGTGGGCCACTTACTGTTAGTATGGTTGCGGAACTAGTGCAAGAGACTTTAAACAACCGTAGTTTTAAATCTGTAGGTGTGTGGGGATTTTCTCGTGGCGCTATCGTGGCATCGATTCTTTTGGTTAAATATCCGGCGCTCTTTCAAGCCGGCATTCTTCAATCAGGAGTATATGATTTTGCAAAAGATGCAAATAATAAAGATAAACCATCTGACATTCTTGAAAATGTGATATCTGAAACTGGTGGCACTCCAGAAGCATATGCTGAAAGATCTTCTATTATAAACATGGAGCAGCTTCAATGCCCTGTGCTTATTATTCATGGAGAGAATGACGAAATTATTTCATCTGATCAAGCTCGTATGTTATCAGAACGACTAAGTGCCGTTGGAAAAGAACACACTTTGATCATCGTTCCAAAATCTGGACATCATCTGTCAGGTCCTGCTCACTTTAAAGAGAGAATCCTGCCATTTTTATTAAAGAATCTGTGAAGGCGCGCAATAAAAAAGAGCAGTCTGGGACTGCTCTTTGCTAGGTTGAACTTTAATGTTCTTTTAACCATTGATCTGCCAAATCACCCGAACAGGAATCTTCAGAGAACTCTTTAAAACTCACAATACCAAGATTTATAAAAGAATTCTCAATTTTTTCACGATTAACCAAGTCCTCAGGTCCAATATCAAGACGATAAAGGTCTTGGCCGAAGACTGATGATGTCGCTCCTTCATCATACATAGTTTCATAAGGCCACCCTTTGGCTATTTTGCCGAAATGTCCATTGTTAATTGTTTCTGTTAGAAGAGGTCTGTGTAAAAGCTTTTTAGGCATCTGATTTAACTCCGTTAAGTTAAGTTTCTATCGGCATTATATCTTAATTTATAAAATTGACAACAGATAAAATTAAAAAACCGAAACGAGGTTCTAGTTTTGATTCTCCT
>CAYGIL010000099.1:0-1953 GCA_964349965.1 uncultured Candidatus Saccharibacteria bacterium
TTATATATGTGGATAACTCTTGCATTTTAAGCATATATGTTCCCTATTTGCCTTCAAGGCCATCCTATGGTATCCTTTATAAGTATAAGTCCTGTCGAAACCGGGGCTTTTTTTATTAAAAATTCGATAAATTACATATGTTAGACTTAAAAACATTCAAATCAGCTCTCGAGCAGCTCGAAGAAGAACGAAAAATACCAAAAGAGAAGATCCTCGATGCGATCGAACAGGCAATGGCCGCCGCTTACAAGAAGGATTACGGTAAAAAAGGCCAAATTATAAGGTCAAAATTTGATCTTGATACAGGCAAGGCAGACTTTTATCAGGTAAAAATTGTAGTAGATGATAGTATCGCGATCATGGACCCTGAGGCGACAAAGGACGCGGATGACGAAAGGGTACACTTTAACTCCGAGCATCATATCCTACTCGAGGACGCCCAAAAGATCAAAAAAGGTGCAGAATTAAACGACGAAATCGTATTTCCACTCGATGCGAAAGACGACTATGGTCGCATTGCAGCCCAAACTGCAAAGCAGGTGATTATTCAAAAAATCCGAGAAGCGGAACGTATATCAGTAATAGACGAATATGGCACCAAAGAAGGCGAAATCGTATCAGGAATCGTTCAGAAAGTAGAACGAGGCAATATTTACGTTGATTTTAACCGCGCAACCGGTATCCTACCAACAGAAGAACAAATCCCAGGCGAATTCTGGGAGAGAAGCCGAAGGATACGCGCATACCTTTACTCTGTCGAAGACACCCTTCGCGGTATAAATCTTCGCCTTTCTCGTACTCATCCTAAATTTATCCAAAAATTATTTGAAGTTGAAGCCCCAGAAATACAAGATGGTATAGTTGAGATCAAATCAGTCGCCCGCGAAGCCGGCTCACGTTCAAAGATCGCTGTACACTCAAACGATGAACACATCGACGCAGTTGGTTCATGCGTAGGTCAGAAAGGCACGCGTGTAAATACGATCACCGCAGAACTTTCAGGCGAAAAGATAGATATCATTCCTTGGTCAGAAAACCCAAAGACCTTTGTTACTAATGCTCTTTCCCCTGCAAAAGTAGTGTCCATAGAAGTAAACGAAGAAGAACATAAGGCGGTCGTAGAGGTAACCGAAGACCAGCTCTCTCTCGCGATCGGAAAAGGAGGACAAAACGTACGTCTAGCCGCAAAGCTCACAGGTTGGAGAATTGATATCAAGGGCGACGGAGCAACAGAAGGAAAAACAGAGGAAACAACAGACGAAGGAAGCGACACGGAAACAGACAGCGCACCTCTTGAAACCAAAGAAGAATAATACTACAATAATACATATGAACTTGTGGCACGATATATCGGTAGGCAAAAAAGCACCTGAAGAAATCAATTGCATAATTGAGATTTCAAAAGGCTCACACAATAAATACGAAATAGACAAAGAAACCGGTCTAATAAAACTCGACCGAGCAAATTACGGTGCAGCACCGTATCCTTTTGAATACGGATTCGTGCCTAAGACACTTTGGGAAGACGGTGACGCACTGGATGTGATACTCCTCGCAACCTACCCTATTCACCCAGGCATCCTAGTAAAGGTTCGACCTGTTGCTCTTATGGAAATGACAGACTCAGGGGAATCTGATTATAAACTCATTGCAGTACCAGTCGACGACAAGCGTTTTGATGATATAAAAGATCTCCCGGATCTCAATAAACACTCACTCAGAGAATTTCAAGATTTCTTTGAAAATCTAAAAAATCTAAAGGATAACAAAAAAGGCAGCAATGAAATACACGGATTCAAAAGTAAAGATGACGCAATGAAAGCCATTGCTCATGGAATAGAACTCTATAATCAAAAGTTTGGTAAATAACTCTCTGGGTGTATACTTAGTATGAATCCCGTCAGAAGTTAACTTTCGGGAATTATTAGAAGATTAATTAAAGTTACCTAATAC
>CAYGIL010000100.1:0-1906 GCA_964349965.1 uncultured Candidatus Saccharibacteria bacterium
GGATTAATATCTTCTTCTGGGTATTCTATAGAGTCCATCTCTTCACTAGGAGAGACCTTGGAAGGACTACTAGGGCTTCCCTGAGGCACTCCAGCGCCTCCACCACTGCCTCCTCCTGCACCCTTAGGACCAAATTGAGTGCGATCGGCAATGATTTCGGTTCTGTATTTTTTCTCACCACTACCCTTGTCATCCCAACTCCTCGTCTGCATACGGCCTTCGACTAGTATGGAATTGCCTTTTTTCATGTACTGAGCAACTGTCTCTGCCTGACGGCCAAATACCACTACGTTATGATAATCAGCGGATTCCTGACGTGCACCGTTCTTGTCTTTCCATACTCGATTTGTAGCAATAGAAAAAGAACACACCTTTATACCAGACGGAAGAGAACGAAGTTCTGGATCACGAGTCAGGTTCCCTATTAAGATTGCTTTATTTAAATACATGTTTAATTTGCTGCAACTAATGCATCGATTTCCTGGTCAACTTTTTCCTTATCGAGTGGAGCAGCAGAAGCCTCGTCTGAGGTCTTGCGTTGACTGAACTTTCTCCCATCATCTCGTCCAAATCTCTTTGAAGCGATAGTATTTTCTCTTACTGTTTTTACAATCAGGAATCTAACGAGATTATCGCTCAAATCAAGCTTTTTCTTGAGTTCCGCCATCTTTGTTTTATCTAAGGTGAATTTAACCCAACCGAAATAGGCATTTGTAAATTTGTGTCTGATGTTTGCGATAACCTTTTGCATCCCATAAGTAAGGGAGATAATTTTAGGCATCTCATCGGATATAACTAAAGCGCCCAAAGAACCCAAAAGTTCCTTTAGATTTCCATATTGCATCGGCAGATCTTCCTCAGAAATAGTAGGCACCAACAGGTATCCGAGCTCATACACCTCGGAACCTATTTCCTTCTCATTTGCGGGAGTCTTATTAATTTCTTCTTCAACTTCTAGCATGGACCTTATATTAGCAAAAAGCATGAAATAAGTAAAGCGTACCTGAAAGTGGTACTCCTAAAGACCAAAAACGCGTTTTGCATTGGCAAAAATAGCTTCTGCTACCTCTTCTTCTCTTAAACCTTTGATCTCCGATATACGCCTTACCACTTCCCTTACATACATAGGTTCATTGCGCTTACCTCTGTGCGGCACGGGAGTAACGTAAGGACAATCCGTTTCAGTCATAATCATATCGAGCGGTGTATTTTTTACAACTTCATCATAATCGTGAGTAAAAGTTATAACTCCAGTAAAAGAAAGAGTAAATCCAAAATCGAGAAATGCTTTTGCCTCTCTAAGGCCACCTGCAAAGAAGTGCACATCACCCTTAACTTTTGCATATTTCTTTAAAATCTCGAGTGCATCAAAATATGCATTATAAGTTTTGTCTTTTGGATTATTTCTAATATGAAGCATTATTGGCTTATTCACTTCATTTGCTAATTCTATTTGCTCTATTAGAACTTTCTTTTGCACTTCGATAGAATCAATATCAAGACGATAATAATCTAAACCGCATTCCCCTATACCCACAACTTTTGGATCTTGTAAAAGTTTTCGATATGCATCCTTGTTGAAAATTTCTCCTCGAGAAGTGAATTCTTTTCCGCCCTCTCCTAATTCCTGTTTATCATGGTACGAGGCACCAGTGTGTATTGGGTGAAGTCCAATAATAGAATAAACTCCCTCTGCATATTTATGTGCAAGCTCTACAGAGGCACGTGAAGTGTCTATCTGCGTACCAACATTAATCATCCATACATCAGCATCAAGTGCCCGACGAGTCACCTCATCGCGGTCTTCGTCAAAAGCATTAAACTGCACATGACTGTGTATGTCTATGTATCTTAAAAGCATAAAATGGAAATACGAAGATACAAAGGTTAAACCTCTGTATTATAT
>CAYGIL010000101.1:0-1899 GCA_964349965.1 uncultured Candidatus Saccharibacteria bacterium
AAGACTGCCCTTCTGTTATAATCCCGTCTACAGGGATCTTTGCCCCTGGCTTTACAATAATTAAATCTCCATGAATCACTTGATCAACTGAAATTTCCACTTCTTTTCCATCACGCGAGACCAAGGCAGTCTTAGCTTGCAAATTTAAAAGTTTTTCTATTGCATTTCCTGTTTTCAACTTTGAGCGAGCCTCCAAATATTTACCAAGTGCTATGAAAGTAATAACAATGATCGTAACATCGTAATACGTTGCATCCACGTTTATAAACGGCCGTAAAGTATCTTCGAATGCTGTTACCACAAAACTATACACGTAGGCAATGAGAGTACCGATACCGATAAGTGTATCCATATTTGCCTTTCCGTAACGCAGAAAACGATAAAAACCAAGCAGGTAAGGTTTGCCGATTATAAATAACACGTAAGTAGCAAACAAAGGCAACAAATGATGGAAAAATTCCTCAGTTACGAGACTCATCTCAGGAACTAAGGCATACGCACCCAAAATCTCCCAAGCCATTACAAAAACACTGATTATGGCGAGAGGGATCGCAGAGTATAACTTCGCCCTCATATCTTTTAACTCTATTATCTTGTCTTCCTTGGACTGATTGAGACCGAGGTGTTCGGCATGTTTATCTTCTGACAACACAAGAGAGTATCCTAGTGGCTCTAACTTTTTATTAAAGTCTTCCGGTTTTGCTTTTTCTATATCAAAAGATATCTTGGCGTTCTCGGTACCGTTGTTAACAGCAATACTTTCTACGCCTTCGATCTTTTTAATTGTCCGTTCGATGATCGAAGAGCATGAAGCACAATGCATTCCTTTTACTTTGTAAGTTTGGCTAGATATGTTTTTAGACATAATTTTATTTTCTCTTTAGCTGATAAACTTTTAAGATCTCCTCGGTAGCTTTCTTGGTCTGACCGCTCTTGATCTGATCCACCACACAATGCCCCAAATGCCCTTCCATCAAGGCATCTTCTATGTTCGAGAGCCCCTGCTTGATAGCGGAAGTTTGAGTAATAATATCAATACAATAAGAACCCTTCTCGACCATATTCTGTATTCCCCGCACCTGACCTTCTAAAATTTTTAACCTCCTTGTGAGCTTTTGTTTTTTATCTTGCATGTGTATAGTATATACCCCCCAGGGGGTATTGTCAAACAGTTATCAACAGGCCCAAATTATCCCAAATAAAAAACACCCTAGCCTTTAGTCTGGAGTGTTTTTTAAATTCACTATTAAATAGAGAGCGTCGAGCCTATCGTACTTCGAAACGCACGATAGATCCGGTTTTATCTGTGCGATAAAAATACGTCTTTCCTTTTGCGAGCAGCTCTACTTTAAATCCTGGTACAAGTGCCTGTAAGCATATCTCCGCTGGCCCACCGAGCCCGAGACATCCGTCGTTCCAAGTTGCTTCCTCGACTTTTAGTATAACGATACTTTTCTCTTCGATGGACAAGTTGGCTGCCAAATCTTTACGTGCCGCTGCCGCTGCAGGTTCAACAGGCAAATCATGCACAGTACTGCCCGGCTCTGGATTCTCTCCAGAAGTCACTATCGAGGGATTTACTTCGGGACCAGTCAACTCGCGTGCCTCCTTAGACAAGAATAAATACGCACCTACTGCAATCAAAAGTAACACAATTAAAATTGATATCGCATTTCTCATACAGATATTATAATAATCTACCAGACACAAATCAAGCTTTTATTTGCGCGATCGACCGGACTTGAACCGGCAACCTCTGCCGTGACAGGGCAGCGCTCTAACCAGTTGAGCTACGACCGCGTATTCATCATTATACATAATTTCGTCTAAAATCAAAGGGGGGGGTATTACACTTTGTGTCGGTGGCAGGAGTTGCACCTGCGACCTTCTCTTTATGAG
>CAYGIL010000102.1:0-1884 GCA_964349965.1 uncultured Candidatus Saccharibacteria bacterium
GTGATGTTATATTCGAGCGTAATAAATTATATGCAAATACACGAAAAAAATATGTGCCTTATTATAAAGAATCTTTACGTAAACAAAGACTTGCTGATACAATTAAGTACTGTTTAAATAATATTGCCCATATCGAACCCTACGTTACGCGGGGTCTTTATATTCATGCCCTTAAAAGAATGCGTCACGCAACAGAAGAGTTCATTCAAGCTCTTTTTATATCAAAGAGGATATATCCCATTGACTATGACAAATGGGTTAAATATGAGCTGGAAGAAATTCTTAAACTGCCACGGTTATACTGCGAACTAGTACCTTTGTACGAAATACAAAATCTAGAAAGTAATGAACTCATCGGTAAGGGCAAAAAACTGGAAAAACTTCTTTATAAATACATTGAGTTAACAAGTTGACAAATGGCAATAATAATATACAATAATGTCCAGACCATTTAAAATCTCGGGCGTAGAAAGACAAACTATGAACAAGGAAGATAAAGTTAGATTCATTCGTCAACACGCTATGGAGATCCAGCCGATTCTTTCTGATTCGGAAAGAGAAACATTAGATATGCTCCTCGGAAACGACACCGCCGAGGACGATAAAGAGATAGACGCTATCGTAGAAAGGTTTGAAACGAAGATTTTTTTTCATGAAAAATCAATAGCACTACCCGAAGGAAAACGGGTTCTTATCAGTATGAATGATAACGGCGCGTACACAGCCGCATCTCCAATAATTAAGACGCTGGAAAACGACAGCCGTTGTTGTGGAATTGGATTGCTTGTATCAGGCATAGCGGAAAAAAGATTTACCGACCACACCGAAAGTAGAGGATTTAGTCCGGTAACAGTGCCGGATTCAAGCAACGTGATAACTCAAGTTTTAGAGTTAACACATAACAAACCATTCGACATCGGCATTGGAACCGTAACATCCATGAACGGTCCAGAGTCCCTTGTTCTTTACGCCGGTAAAAGTAGCCTTAAACTCAAAAAACTTTATTTTATTTTGGAAGGCTGGGCTGGGCTGGGTAATAGTTTTACAGATGGCAGTCAAAATTTAGATGAGCTAGATGGGATATTCTGTAACGATGGGTTGGCTAAAAAGGTCGTACAAAAAACCTTACCCAACTTCCCAGAAAATAAGATTTTCGTTACCGGCACTGGCCAGCTTGATTCGCTTGAATTGGATAAAGCTGAAACTTACGAATCAGAGACACGCCAAAAACTAGAGCTTGGACCAGATACAATTGCCATCCTCTATCTTGGCGGCATCTCGAGTATAATCTCAGAGCAATATGATGCTGATGAAAAGATTGAAGAGAAAACTTTCTCTCAGGTACTGGATGCGATTTGTACTGCAGCACAACACAACCCGCAAAAAAAGTATGCGATATTACTGCGTACCCATCCTGCTGACCCCAATAAAGCCGAGTACGGCGCCATTGCTGAAGATAAATCATTGCCTGACAATGTTCGCTATATAAAAGCTGATCCTCCTCTGACAATAAACGGGATTTGTTATGCCGCAGACTTAATTTTCAGTACCTGCTCAACAGAAAACTTCAAAGCACATTTTCGAAATAAAGTTGGTGGATTCATGGCTTTTGATGCCCCGGGGATGGGATACGATTTTTTGCAAGCAATGCTAGGAGACAACATCGTTCAAGCTATAGCCGAAACAGAAGGAACGCTTATCGTAAAGTCGCCAGAGGAATTATCTGATTATCTCTCCAAATTTGAGAGAGAAAAACAAGAGAAAAACAGCGCACCATCTATCCAACCAACTGACTCAACCCATAAAATATTAGACATTATTTTTTCATAGCAAAAACATCCCCTCTCTCTGGGGTTTTTTATTATAATAATTAAAATACCATAC
>CAYGIL010000103.1:0-1883 GCA_964349965.1 uncultured Candidatus Saccharibacteria bacterium
GTCGCGCTGGCATGGACGCGGCTTTCGCTACCGCCTTCAAGAAGTTCAACAAGAGGACTAATTGTACCATGTCCTGCGAGCCGTCCCGCGATCACATCAACGGGCGGCTTTTTCGTATAGAAAATTTTTATAAAAAATAACCCCGCCGAAGTCTTGCGACAACGACAGGGTTTGGTAATGATGCTTTCTATTTATTAGTTCTCTCAGATTTTCTGTTCTGCCTCAAATCGGGATTCATCCCAGACGGCAATGAAATAGTCATTGTTTTGGTGTCTGGCCACGAGAAATGGATCGAGAACTACTTTTTCATTCTCCGCCCGTACAAATTCGTGAACAAACATCTCAACTTCTGATCCAGGAAATCTCTCCTTCACTTTTACCGCTGTGAGCAGTGCAAATTCTGGCACCGGCTGGGAGTAACCCTTAAGCGGAGTCGCTCGCCATCTACCAAGCCATACATCTGATCTGGTAGTTCCATATACCATAAGCGCAAAACATAATACGAAACTAGCAATACATGTCCAGACGAAGTAATGTCCGATTGTTGCAGAAGACGAGAACCAACCGAATGACCAGCCTAAAATTGCTGGTCCTACACTGAGTAGAAGTGTGATCGCACTCAGCATATATATTGTCACAAGAAATGAGTCAGGAATTAATCGTTTACTCATTTTAATTCTCAACTCCTTGTACTTCTCAACTGAGTCAACGCTGAATGGGGCCACTCCCAATTCGTGCAGAGTTTTTCGGAAATTCAAGGTACTCTTTTGTGATGAGAGCTCTTGGTATCCGAGAAGGCTCTCTGCTTTTTCAGGCAGATCAACCCAGAAACTGGATGCAGTAATCTCCTCCGCAGGAGGAGCTACACGTTCCAACAAAGCAAGTGCTGATTCACTCATGATTTTTCTCCTTTTTCATTTGCCAAATAACCAATTGACATCTGGGGGAACTATAATGTAGGCTTAATACAGCTTCAACGAAAATGAAGAAAAATGGTGTTTTTTAAACCATTGGTTTAATTATGATATTGCAAACTAAGGAAAATCTGGAGGATTACATAGTAAAGGTGCTTGCTGAAGCACCTAATTTAAGTGTGGCTGAGATAAGTAGGAAAATTATTCAGGGTGGTAGAAAATACACTCCCCAAGCAATCTATAAAGAACTAAAAAAACTTCAAGACGGAGGGGTCGTGGTTAAATCAAAACAAGTCTATAGTTTACGCTTGCCGTGGGCGTTAGAATTAGCCTCTCTATCTGATAAAATATCGGCCTCCTATCTAAAGTCTCCATTACTCACGGAAATACTTCCGGATGTTAACAAAAAGGAAATTTGGCATTTTGATAATCTACTTAGGCTAAATGATTTTTGGTCGCAGATATTACTAATACTCATTCAGCAATCCAAGAAAAAAATACTACTGGGCTACAACCCCCACCCATGGTTCCATCTGATACAAACAAAACAAGAAGAGCAGTATATAAAATCTATAAATCTTGCCAAAGGAAAGCTGTATTTAATTATAGGAGGCAGAACTTATCTTGATAAATGGGCAGAGAAATTTTTTGATAAAAAGGTAGTTATGCATTCCTTCGGTAAAAGCGTATTTGAGGAAAAAGGTTTGGATTATATCAATGTGATTGATGATTATGTTTTGACAGTAAAATTGGACAACCAAACTACCAAGGCGATAGATAATTTTTACAATAATACGTCTTCAATAGAAAAAGTGAATTTATCCGATATGTTAAAAATATTCCATGGAAAAGTCAAAGCCAGTATCTGGCTGGAAAAGAATCATGACAAAGCTGAGAAAATAAAAGGAAGGTTCGGACGGTTTTTCGGTGTGAGATTTTAAATAGTAATTTTTCTGCTAAAATATATTT
>CAYGIL010000104.1:0-1874 GCA_964349965.1 uncultured Candidatus Saccharibacteria bacterium
GCCTGTTTTTCGTATGCGATTTTGTATGTCTCATTCGTACTACCATAATGTTTCTCATCTTAGCATAGAAAGGCCAAAAAGCCAACCAAAGGCTATCAAAAGAGCGAAAATGTGCTATTATGGACTCAATATGGAAAACGCAGAAAATTTGAATAATCTGAGGCATTCCCTCGCTCATTTACTAGCCGCTGCTGTACTAAAACTATACCCTGACACTAAGCGCACTATTGGTCCAGCGATCGATAATGGTTTTTATTTCGATTTTGAATTCTCAACTCCAATTTCTGATACCGATTTACCAAAGATTGAAAAAATGATGCGCGAAATACTACCCACATGGAAAAACTTTGGACGGTTTGAACTATCGGCAGATGAAGCAAAAAAAGAGTACCCGAATAATCCCTACAAATACGAACTGATTGATGAGTTCACTACAGAAGGTCAGAAAGTTACTTTTTATAAGTCAGGTGACTACTGGGATCTTTGTAAAGGTGGTCACGTAAAAAATATGCAAGACGTTAAGCCTGATTGTTTCAAACTCGACCGAGTAGCCGGTGCGTATTGGCGCGGTAGTGAAAAGAACAAAATGCTCACCCGCATTTACGGACTTGCATTTCTGAACAAAGACGAACTTGAGAATTATTTGAATTTACGCTCGGAAGCAGAGAAGCGAGATCATCGAGAACTTGGCAAGAAATTAGAGCTTTTTACTTTTGATGAAGAGATAGGAAAAGGCTTACCTATCTGGCTTCCAAAAGGAAATATTATAAAAGAAGAATTAGAAAATTGGGCAAAAGAAACTGAGAGGAAATGGAACTACCAAAGAGTCACAACCCCAATAATAACAAAAGAAAATTTGTTCTATACCTCTGGACATTTACCATTATACAAAGACAGTATGTACGCTCCAATTTCTATTGAAGATGAAAATTACTACATTAAGCCCATGAATTGCCCTTTTCATCACAAAGTCTTTTCTGCCTTACCAAGGACATACAAAGAGCTTCCTATGCGCCTCGCAGAATACGGCTGGTGTCACAGATACGAAGATTCTGGAAGTCTCTTTGGGCTCATGAGAGTGCGCGGGATGCAAATGAACGACTCTCATATCTATGTAACCCCAGAACAAGCAATAGAAGAATTCGTAGATGTCATCAAGCTTCACGAGTACTATTATAAAATACTTGGCATTGAAAAATACGAGATGGAACTTGCTCTCAGAGACCCGAACAAATTAGATAAATATCATGGCGAGGAAAAGGATTGGAAAATGGCAGAAGAAATGACAATAAAAGCTATGGAGATCTCTGGTGTTCCATTTAAAATAGTTCATGAAGGTGCAGCATTCTATGGACCCAAGATGGACTTTCAAATCTATTCTTCAATAGGAAGATCATTTACCGCTTCTACGAATCAACTTGATTTATATATGGGTAAAAGATTTGGATTAGAATATATGGATAAAGATGGCACACGTAAAACTCCGTTCATTATTCACCGCGCACCACTTGGTACACATGAAAGATTTATAGGATTTCTTATAGAACATTTTGCAGGTGCCTTTCCTCTCTGGCTCTCTCCTGTTCAAGTGAAAGTCATTCCGGTTCGTACAGCACACAATGATTATGCGAAAAAGGTTTCTGAGATGCTCAAGGAAAACAATATCCGAGTAGAACTCGCAGATGAAGATGAAAACCTTGGCTCAAAAGTACGCGGTGCAAAAACTGAAAAGATCCCCTACTGGATCGTAATAGGTGACAAGGAAATCGAAGCAAATAAAATCACCCTCGAGTCTCGTGACAATGGCAACCTTGGACAACTCTCACAAGAAGATATGCTTAATAAATTATTAGCAGAGATTAAGAATAAAAAAT
>CAYGIL010000105.1:0-1853 GCA_964349965.1 uncultured Candidatus Saccharibacteria bacterium
GGGTGATTTTGAGGGGAATCTATATAAAAATATTTTCAATCTCATAAAGCAAAACGAAGATGACATACGTCATGCAAAGCCGAACGTGCATAAAAATTCTGCGGGGTATTATATTTGGAACGTCGTAAACAAAACTGCAAAGAATTTTTATTTTGATTTAAACAAGCTCCTCGTCGGTTCGCAGGGTACGCTTGGGATCGTCACGGAAATAACTTTTAAAATTATTCCAAATTCAAAGTATTCAAAACTCGTCGCTATTTTTATCAACGATATAGAGCCTCTCGGTCGCTTGGTCAATGAGATATTAGAACTAAATCCTGAAACCTTAGAAGCCTACGACGACAAGACCATAAAGCTTGCAGTGAAATTCTTCCCCGACTTTTTGAAAAACAAAGGCATAAGAGGCATGTTTCGACTTGGATGGAGTTTTTTACCAGAACTCAAAATGTTCCTCCGGGGCGGTATGCCAAAACTCGTGTTGTTGGTAGAATTTTCAGGCGCAGATGAATCAGATGCTAATAATAAATGTTCTGTGCTTGTAGAGAAAATAAAACACTTTGGCTTTACTGTACATGTCACTAAGAGCGAAGCAGAATCCGAAAAGTATTGGGACATTCGCCGCGAAAGTTTTGCTTTGCTTCGAAAGCATATTAAACACATGCGTACTGCGCCTTTCATAGATGATATAGTTGTGCGCCCAGAATTTTTACCCAAATTCTTACCAGAGTTAAACGATATTTTAAATAAATATAAACTTATCTATACGATTGCTGGGCATGCGGGCGATGGGAATTTTCACATTATTCCACTTATGGACTTTAGACGTTCGGATACAGGGAAGCTAATATTAGAATTAGGAGACTTGGTTTATGATCTCGTTGTTCGTTATCATGGTTCGATAACCGCCGAGCATAATGACGGTATAATCCGAACTCCGTATTTGCCAAAAATGTATTCACCAAAGATGATTTCCATCTTCGCAAATATAAAATCAATTTTTGATCCGAAAAATATCTTTAATCCCGGAAAGAAAGTCCCTACTCCAAATTCGGGCGGTACCCGAGACTACATAGCTTCTCATTTGGTAGTGGAACACAGTACAAAACATACAGTATAGGCTCTTCATTGCTTTTTGCTGGATTTTGTATTATACTCATTCTCATGTTCGCAATCAAAGCCGAAGTGCGGGATACCGCCTCAAAACTCGAAGCAGTCCGAAAGTCTGGAGAAATACCAGCTGTTTTTTACGGTCTTGGTAAGGAGACAACTTCTATAAAGACCCCTCTTGTGCCGTTTAAGAAAGTTTGGCGCGAGGCAGGTGAATCTTCGCCTGTTGAGCTCACCTTACCTTCCGGAAAGATAAACGTACTTATCCATGACGTACAAGTAGATCCAGTTACTAGTGAGCCGATACACGCAGATTTTTTAGTGATCGACATGAAAAAGAAAATTCAGGTTAAAATTCCGGTTGTATTTGAAGGTGTGGCACCTGCGGTTAAGAGTGGTATTGGTAACCTAGTAAAAGTGCTTCACGAAATCGAAGTAGAAGCATTGCCTACTGATCTTCCAAAGGAACTTGTCGCTGATATTTCAGGACTTACGACTGTCGAAAGTGTTGTTACTGTAGGTGAGATAAAACTTCCTCTCAATGTCACTGCGGTAACAGCTCCAACTGACATAGTCGCATCTATCGTTCTCCAGGTTGAAGAAAAAGAAGAAGAGGCAGCACCTGTTGACCTATCTGCGATTGAAGTAGAGAAGAAAGGCAAGAAGGAGGAAGAAGGTACTGAGGGTGCGGCTCCTGAATCAAAGGAATAAATTTTCTAATATACTTACAGAATATGGTATAATGA
>CAYGIL010000106.1:0-1799 GCA_964349965.1 uncultured Candidatus Saccharibacteria bacterium
GCAAACCCAGTGGTACAAGTAAAAGAATCGCTGACAAAAATGTTTATTGAATTACTTTAATTTGATATCATTTAAGTATGATATCAATAAACCCCTGGATCAACTTCAACGGCAATGCCGAAGAAGCGTTTACTTTTTATAAAGCAGTGTTCGGTGGCGAGTTTGAAAAAATTATTCGTTTCAAAGACCTCGCAAGCCCAGAGTTCCAGGTGCCAGACACAGAGGCGAATAAAATCATGCGGATCGCCTTGCCGATCGGCAAGAACAACGTGTTGCTGGGAAATGACGTACCTTCATTCATGGGTAAGGTAAGCGAAAACGAGAATCGAAGCAAAATTTCTATCAGCGCGGAAAGCAAGGAAGAGGCGGACAGGATATTTCTCGGCCTTTCGGCCGGAGGCCAAGTGGAAGGACCCATGAGCGACAGTCCTTGGGGATCATACGCGGGCATGTTTAGAGATAAATACGGTATTGAGTGGGTAATTGAATTTTCTACTGCGAAATGAACAAGCAAACTCATTGGGTTTTGTGGGGTATAACTGGTTTCGTACTAGCTATTGTAACTGTCTCTGTCGTGGGTAATTTCAATCATTTTTTTGACAGAGAATACCTCTTCACATCTTCCGGTGCTATGAGCTCGTATCACTCGTACAGTCATTATTTTTTAAAAGAATTTCTCATCGTTACAATTCCCCCAATTTCGCTAGGTATGGGAAACAGTATTGCAAACAGCGAATCGCCGGGGTTTTATATTGTGTATCTTCTAGTCCGATCCTTAAATTTTGCCATCGTCTTGATTTTTATTCGCTGGCTTGTCGAAAAACTTTCTGTCAGAAAAAATATAACTAGTGCATCTGTTAAATTATTTAGTACTTTTTTTGTCTTTCTGCTTATTTGGGTTCTTGGATCAGCCATTTCAGCGGTAAAGCCTTTCAAAAATGATTTGGCTAGGGCAGAAAAGACTCTGAATGTATATAAGTTAAACCAAGGAGTTGATTGTGATTCAGTAAGCGCAGAAGACAGACAAATTTGTATAAATAGTCGGGCTTTCCATGAAAGTTATTTAGGACAGGCTCAAGCTACAAAAAATGAACGTTTGTGCGAGTCTGGTCCTAGCCAAACTGAACGTGACGTCTGCTATCATAATGTTGCCCTGCGGAAACTTGATAAGTCTATTTGTAAGAAAATAATGAATACTCCGGACATTTCTAGTTGTGAAGAGGTCATCGAATACTATTTGAAGCAAGGGGTTACACCAGATCAGATGTAACATTAAAGTTAGAATTATTGTGATATATTTCTCACTATCACCTTTTATTATTTAATTAATTCATATTTAATTCATATTTAATTCATGAAAATTCTAAACATTATTCTCCGCGTCGTTCTTGGTCTTTTGCTCGTAAGTCCTATTTTAGGAGCGCTCGGGGTCTTCCCGCCACCGACCGCAGATCTATACAACACCCCTGAAGCATTTGCCTTTATCGAAATGCTTATGGCGACCGGGTATATCACTTACATCATTGCGATCGTGTTCGCGATATGCCTTGTTCTCGTCATCATGAACCGAATGGCTCTCGTCGCGCTTCTTTTATTGCCCATAGTCGTTAACATCGTCGGGTTCCACTTGTTTTTGGACGGAGGACTTTTCACATCTGGAGCAATCATGGCAAACGTTCTCCTTCTCCTCAACGCATATTTCCTTTGGCAGAATTGGGGACGGTATAAGGTTTTGTGGAATAAGAGTTCTGCGCCACAACCGCAAATGTAGCAAAAGCCCAGTTTGAGACGGAAAGACT
>CAYGIL010000107.1:0-1558 GCA_964349965.1 uncultured Candidatus Saccharibacteria bacterium
TTGTTTCTGATTTGGTTCACCCCAGAAATACGTACGAGTCATGTCTGAGCAGTAATGGTTTACCGTCGTGCCAATATCAAACATCACAATATCCCCTACTTTCAGTTTGTTTTTCGTTGGCACATGATGAATGTTTGCAGTATTTTTACCAAAGGCAACGATAACTGGAAAAGCCAAGATAGGTGCGTCGTACTTTATAAACAATTTTTCCATAGATCTCGCAACCTCGATTTCTGTTACACCTGTCTTTAGATTTACTACAGTATACTGTAGTACTTTCTCGCTGATCCTCTGCGCTTTAATTATATTCTCGAGTTCTCGCTTGCTCTTCACCGCCAGAACATGTTCGAGTATTTTTATCTTAGACATTTTAGTAAACCTCTTGCTGGTAACATTTTTCGCAGTAAATGATCGGCGCATAGTTTTCTGTATAAACTGTTTCAACCTCTATGCTGCATTTCGAGCAATTTCTTTTTATGATATGTAATTTGGGTCGCTTGTTCATACGGCGGAGGCTCCGAATACTGAAACATGCTCTAGGTAACGGCAGATTCATTTTCTTATAGAAATTAAGTTCGTTTTGGATTATACGAAATGCCCCGACAGAATCTGGATTATTTTTGTCTTCACATTCAATGATTTCATTTAGAATGGATTCTGACACATCCCCAATTGTTTCGGGCAAATCTTTGCCTTTAATTGTGGGTTCATAACCTTTCTTTTCTCTATCCTTCCAAGCATAACCACGAGCAATGGCTTCCTCCTTAGTAAGCGGGTAATGATAATTCGCAATGGTTTCGTTATAAGCAAAATCAGCAAAAGCTTCTGGAAAAAATTCACCAAAAGAATACACAACACCCCGGCTATCTTTGTAAGGCATATCTTTCATGTGTTGTATAATTTTTTCCTTTAATACTTCGTACTCTTCTTTTGAATATTTTTTATTAAGTATTGCATACTCTCCTTTCTTGAGACCTATACACCCAAAACAGTTACGGGCACCAGGGCAAGTATCGCAGTAATACAAATCAGTAGCTCCCATCCAACACTGATCGGAAAAATATACACGAGCAATACTAAGACCAGAATTAACTACTTCGTATACTTGTTCAGCCTTGTTCCCCCACTCATAATAATCCATGCAATCCTCAGCAGAAAAAACCATAAATAAATATTTTCCATCCTTTATATTTTGGCAATCAAAAGATTGTTTAACGTTCTTACAATTTGATAACCAATTACCAGAGCTATTCTCAGATTTAACTGATGCAACAGCTCTTACTGGAAATTTCTTACGAAATTCTTCAAATTCTTTTCCATACTTTTTTATATTAGACGCGACATTCAACTGCAAGGACTCAAGCTCTTTAAAATATTCCTCCTTCGTATACTTTTTATTCCAAATATAATACTCCCAATTACAATTATTTCCCACACTTCAAATTTCATTGCGCTGTCCCTTCAAGTACCTCTATTTCCCTTTGAACATCCAAAAGGTCATTAATTTTCTCAAGAAAGGCGGGGAGTAGCGCATCAACGTCTGCTGGGCTGACAAAAT
>CAYGIL010000107.1:1568-1797 GCA_964349965.1 uncultured Candidatus Saccharibacteria bacterium
TTTACGAGTAGCGGCAACAACCCCCAGGACTAAGTCCCTAAAAATATCCGTGATAATGGCATTCTTATCCTTTTTAAGGCTTAGGAGGGTTAGCTCCTCCCCGCTGTGGTTTCCAAAATTTTCTATATCTCCCTGGTTTGGGTCTTCCATAATTTATACCTCGTTAATTGCTGGGTCTTCGTCTATGCCTAATTCAAGTAACCTTTTGGGGTTAAACCTTTCCATATAC
>CAYGIL010000108.1:0-1792 GCA_964349965.1 uncultured Candidatus Saccharibacteria bacterium
GATGAAAACAAAATCGAAACGAAAAATTTTTCACGACCGCTCGCTACTAAAATCTTTCTACGACTTTTTCCTGCCTCTAACAAAGACCCCAACACATGATGTGTTAAGAAATTAGGACAAGAATTAAGTTTTCAAAGTGTCATTCGTGCTGAATTTTTCAACAAAAAAACCGCCTTTCAGGCGGCCGACAGACTAAAGAAAAGTCTGCTAGGGCCTGCCTTTAAAACTGTTTCTTGTAATACTCATACTGATGGAAAGAGTATACTCTAAAGGGGAATGGAAGTCAAGGAAAATAGTTAGGGTAGATCCGTAGGATTCATATCGTCTGGAGCATTCAATTCACCATTTAGTTCATCTTCTATAAGGCTTAATTGACGTTTTATAGCTTCTTGTAACTTCGGTTCAATTTTGTACTCACCATGAAAACCATTATCCACAAGATATTTTAATGCCACAACAGTGGATTTCGCGAATTCACATCTGCGCTCAAAACTCTTTTCTGGTGGCGGTAGTAATTCTGCTTCAGGTCTTGAAATATTTGGTTCACTTGACTGCAATTTATCGTTTGGCATAAATATTATATTAAGCTAGAACTTTTTCTTCTAAAACTTCGATTCTCTGATCGTGATTTTCCATTACCACGTCAGTTAGGTTATCCAATTTTTCATTAAGCTCAGAGAAGCTATCCCTCGTTTCCGTCTTAAAAGACTTGAGATCTGCTTCAGCATTATTAAACCTTTTATCTACTGTGTCGAAACGTTTATCTACTTCACTGAATCTTTTGTTTACTTCATCAAAGCGTTTTTCTATAGAAGAAAAACCTCGATTTATTGATTCAAGAAGTTCAAAATTTGTTATCTCTTTTTCAGTCTCATCACTCATAACTTGTATTATATCACTCCACACATAACTGGCAACTAAAACAAAGAGGGTCGAATCCTTTATTTCCGAGCTTTGAGGGCGACGAGGGCACCTACTCCGAGGCCGATAACGAGAGCTATGATTGCGTAATAAAGATTGTTATTTTGATTGTTTTCCGTAGTTTCCGGAAGAGGAGAATCAGTTGGTTTTTCGGTAGGAGCTATTGGAGTATCTGCGTATACAGTTACGTTGCCGGTATTTGGCTCCGTCGCGGACTCAGTTTTAAAACTGCGCACAATATCCGTATCGTAATAGGTTACGGGAGAGATGAGATGCAAAGTTTCTTTTATGTACCCTCCCTCAAAACAGTCACCTTTGTTGGAGAGAAGCATGACAAGCTTGTTTAAGTTTGGAATCATGTATCCTTCAAACACATGCGGTTGATCTTTGGAACATCCGCGGAAATTTATTTTTCCAATCTCTTTATTATCCTGAGTGATGCGCGCCTCAAAGTCTCGCCACACTGGCTCATCAAAACCTTCCATCAACTCTTCACTGATAAATTTTACTTCTACGGCAATCTTATTATCTTTGAGACTCACACTGCCGAGATACGACAAGCCACTAAAAGTGTCGCTTATAAATTGAGTATATTTAGTTCTCCCTGCTTCAGAATGAACGTTTTCTGACTCGAGCTGATCACAAGATTTTACTTCAGTATCTTTGCCGGTGCCTAGATTTATCTTATGGATAATCGGTGGGCATCCGCGGCCGCCGTTGTCATGCACGATATAGTACACCGAATTATCAACTGCTTTGTATGCAATCTGAGAGATGTACGTCGGACCTCCGACAGTCGCAAACGCAACACTACTTGTTGCAAAAATAACAAAAATAAATAAAAATTTAGATAAGGTCTTCATATAGACAC
>CAYGIL010000109.1:0-1768 GCA_964349965.1 uncultured Candidatus Saccharibacteria bacterium
CTCGAGGTATTTCTCGATCGTCTTTGCTTTTGAGGGTGATTCAACAATTAATAACTTCATCGTTGGTCCAGTATTACATGAAATAGTTTTCAAAGGCAAATACTACGTGTATTTACGCAAGCTGTATTTCACCATTTTCTTCTTTAATTAGTTCTTTTATTTCCATTACTGAGAGGATTGCATTTCCTGTAGCAATATCAACTTTCATCGCACGGAGGAGTTCGTCACGCGGGGTAGGTTCGCGAAGTAGTTCTACAACCATTTTTTCTTCTTTCGATAGGTCCGCAAAAAGTCTTTTTTGTTTCTCTATATCTTTTTCGACTGGAAAACCAAGTGCAACAAGTAGATCTTCGGCTGAGGTTATCGGCACTGCTCCTTGGGCTATGAGTTTATTTGTACCTTTTGAATTGGCTGAGAATATAGAACCCGGCACCGCGAGGAGGTCTCGGTTGTACTCTGTAGTAAGCCTGGCAGTAATGAGCGTACCCGACTGCTCTTCTGCTTCTATAATGAGTGTTGCCTTGGAAATACCGGCCATCAGCCTGTTTCGTTTGCTAAAGCTCCATAGAGTTGCTTTAAAATTTGGATCAAATTCTGAAATCAAACAACCACCATTTCGTATTATTTCTTTAGCAAGTTCTATATTTGTTTTCGGATGCATTGCTTCGAACGAAAGTCCGGAGCCAGGAAATACGAGGGTTCGAAGTCCGACCGCAAGTGCTTTCTTGTGCGCGATAGCGTCAATACCGAGAGCAAGGCCGGATACTATTACGATAGGGTAGCCTGCAAGTCCAGCAATAATCTTTTCGCATGCTTCACGTCCATATGAGGTGTGCTTTCGAGATCCAACGACACATAAATATACCAGGTTCTCCGACGGTAGCTCACCAACAATCCAAAGATCTTTGGGAGGTTGGGGGATTTCGAGAAGCGCCTTTGGGAATCGGTCTTTAGTTAGTTTTGTAATCATATAAATATCTTATTTTGTAATTATAGTATTTTGTTGTATAATCACAAACAATATGTTGGACATCAAATTTATCAGAGAGCACAAAGATATAGTACAATCTGGTGCTAAGAAAAAATTTATACATGTAGATATCGATGCACTTATCGCGCTCGACGACGAGCGGCTGAAGATTCTCAAAGAAGTAGAAGACTTACGAAGTGAGGTCAATAGAGTTTCTAATAATATTGCTCGCGATCAAGATCCTGCTCTCAAGATCCAGTTAATCGAAGAAATGCGATTAGTTAAAGAAGATATAAAACAGAAAGAAGAAAAATTAAAAACTATTACGGATGAGTGGCAGAAGATGATGCTTCAGGTTCCAAATGTTCCTGATATTTCAGTACCAGACGGCGCAGACGATGCGATGAATCAAGAGATCAAAGTGTGGGGAAATAAAACCGAATTTGACTTTGAGCCAAAAGATCACCTTGAGATTATGACGAAGCTCGGCATTGCTGATTTTGAGCGCGGTACAAAGGTGCATGGATTTCGTGGATATTTTTTAAAGAATGACGGAGCACTTTTATCTTTTGCTATATGGAACTACGCGCTAGACTTTTTCCGAGGCAAGGGTTTCTCTCCGGTGATCCCGCCAATAATTACCCGAAAAGAAACATTTCTAGGTACTGGTTTTCTGCCACAAGGAGAAGAGGATTTATTTAAGACTCAAGATGGGGAGTATTTAGCGGGTACTGCTGAAGTGCCGCTCATGGGTATGCACATGGGGGAAATTTTGGATAAGAAAAATCTTCCGATTAA
>CAYGIL010000110.1:0-1752 GCA_964349965.1 uncultured Candidatus Saccharibacteria bacterium
ATAAATAACTCTATAGTTGAAATACCGAAAACAAATAACACATCCCTTTTAGAGAAAAACTCACCATTACTTTCTACTTCAATTGGCAGATTCATTGACAGCGTAGAGACTAATGAATATGGTTATACTGTTTTATTTAATTCATATCCTTCTGTTTTTTCTTATATGATAAAAAATGAAGCAGAATACTCCGAAGATATGGCTCGTGCTGTTGGTTCTCCAAGAGATATAAGTACAAGCACTCCAGCATTTACATTTACAGACACAACCATTGATAGCCAGAACATGCGAGTTGGAGTATCTGCTTCAAGCACGGTTGTATATGCATTTATAGGAAATAATTATCTTGCTATTTCATCAAGTACACAAGCTATACTTTTACTTCGGAATAATATACTTCGAAAATGAGCGTTGCGTCATTTCATAGTGCACACATAGTAGGATTACATGCAGAACCGGTTACAGTTGAAGTAGATATTTCTCAAGGATTGTACTCATTTAATATAGTAGGACTTCCTGATAAAGCGATTGACGAAAGTAAAGATAGAGTAATTGCCGCACTAAAAAATACAAGTTTACGTAATCCAAAAACTGAGAATCATAAAGTTACTGTATCTCTTTCTCCTGCGCATATAAAAAAAGAAGGTTCGCATTTTGACGTACCAATTGCACTTACTTATTTAGTTTCCTCAAAACAAATATCGATTCCATCTGATATTGGATGGTTCATTGGAGAGTTAT
Organism: uncultured Candidatus Saccharibacteria bacterium; assembly: GCA_964349965.1. GTDB lineage: Bacteria > Patescibacteriota > Minisyncoccia > Phycocordibacterales > UBA9973 > UBA9973. Next base: position 742 of record CAYGIL010000110.1, read on the forward strand.
CTTTAAAGGGAGATATTCTTCCAATGACTGGAGTACTTTCTATTGCGGAGTGTGCCAAAAAGAATGGAGCTCGTGCACTTTACGTGCCTTTCGCAAATAAAGAAGAGGCTGGGCTGGTGGAGGGGCTTACTGTATATGGGTGTTCTCATCTTCGTGATATTTTTCTTCACCTTGGTGGAATAATTGATGGTGTTAACGAATTAAAAACACTTCTTCCTGTACCTCATACCGAAATCGTTTATAAAAGGCCGGATTCATTTTTAGATTTTAAAGATATTCGTGGACAAGAAACCGCAAAACGCGCCTTAGAAATCGCAGCTGCCGGTGGCCACAATATTGCCCTTTACGGTCCACCAGGAACAGGAAAAACGATGCTGGCAAGAGCCTTCACCGGAATACTTCCTCCATTAACACAAGATGAGGCAATAGAAGTTACTAGAATTCACTCTGTTGCTCATGCAAAAACGTCTCTCATAACCCATCCTCCATTTCGTTCACCACATCATACTTCTTCGTATGTTTCTTTGGTTGGTGGAGGTACAAATCCTCGTCCGGGTGAAGTAACCCTTGCTCATAATGGAGTTTTATTTTTAGATGAATTTCCAGAATTTGATAAACGAGTTATAGAATCATTACGTGAACCACTTGAGGAAGGGATAATTTCTGTTTCTCGAGCTAAAGGAACGTTCTCTTTTCCCGCCTCGTGTACTTTAGTTGCTTCAATGAATCCATGTCCTTGTGGGTATATGGGCAGTAAATTAAAAAGATGCATGTGTAGAGCCTCTGATGTTGATAGATATGCAAGAAAACTCTCTGGTCCTATAATGGATCGTATAGATATTTGGGTTCCAGTTCAACATATTGACTACGATACACTTTCTCACGCTCGCATTGGAGAAGAAAGTGAAACAATTTGTAAAAGGGTAAAAAAAGCGAGAGATTTTGCAAGAAAAAGATTTGCAAAAAATGGTGATGCTCATATTACAAAAAATAAAGACATGAAAGCAAAAG
>CAYGIL010000111.1:0-1727 GCA_964349965.1 uncultured Candidatus Saccharibacteria bacterium
AATAATCAAACATCCTTTACTGTAGTGCCGCAAATCTTTGCTGACGCCGGCGCCGACTACTCTGGTGTGTCGGGCGGCATTATTTTGTTCAAAGGGCAGGCGCTTGGCAAGAAAAAAGAACCAATTGCAAGTGCTCGCTATGTATGGACCTTTGGCGACGGAACTACAAGAGAAGGGAAAGAGGTGTATCACACGTATATGTATCCAGGGAAGTATCGCGTGGTACTCAATGTATCATCAGGGTTTAATTCGGGCGCTGATATGACGATTGCGGATGTGAGCACAGCGACTGTTTCTCTTGCAAAGGTTACAACTGGAGCATCAGGATTTATTGAAATCAAAAATACTTCACAAAAAGAGCTAGATATTTCTGGGTGGGTGCTCTCAGGAAATGGAAGGGAATTTTCTGTTCCACATGGGACATTCATTTTAGGGCAAGCGGGGGTAGTTTTCCCCGCGCAAACAACAGGGATTTCTGTTGGGCAAGGCGATGCAGTAGTTCTCATGTATCCTAACCGGACTGAGGCGACGCGATATATGTGGGGGAATACAAAAGTTGTAGCAGTAGTACCGGTGCCAGCCAAAGCGATTACTGTTTCAACACAACAACAGGCGGTGCAGGTCAAAAAGGTTGCATCAGTCGATACTTCCGTACGAGCAAAAGAAGACATTTCTGAAGCGGAGTATTTGGTTGAGGGCCAAATGGCGAACGTAGTCGATTCAAGTGAAAGTGTTCCACCAAACTCGATTTACCCATGGCTTTTCAGTCTTGTCTTAATCGCAGGAGTTGGAGTGGCGTCAGTTTTTCTTATTAAACCAAAAGGAGCGGCTACTGGTCAAAATCCATTTGCGCGTGAGGCGGAAGAGTATGAGATTGAAGAAGAGAAATGATACAGCTTCTCTTTGAGGGTTAATTATTGTATATTTCGGCGTATGACTGGCAAACAAAAGACCATTCTCGTCACTGGCGGCGCGGGCTTTATCGGCTCACATCTCTGCGAGCGACTAGTGAAGGAAGGGCACAAGGTAATCTCCCTTGATAACTATTTTACCGGGTCGCGGGAAAACCATGTCTCTGGTGTTGAGTATAGAGAGGGGCATACGAAAGATATTGAAAAACACGTCCCCGAAACCCCTGATATCGTTTATCATCTCGGGGAATACTCGCGCGTGGAGAAGAGTTTTGAAGACGTAGAACAAGTCTGGGACTTGAATCAATACGGCACATTCGCCGTGCTTGAATTTGCGCGCCATAGGAATGCAAAGCTTATATACGCTGGGAGCTCAACGAAGTTTGCCGATCAAGGACTCGGTCGTGACCAGAGTCCTTATGCGTGGAGCAAGGCGAGCATGACAGACCTTGTGAAAAACTATGGAGAGTGGTTTGAGCTCAATTACGCCATCACTTATTTTTACAACGTATATGGGCCAAGAGAATCATCAACCGCATTTGGGACAGTAGTTGCAATTTTCAAGGAGCAGTATTTGCGCGGGATGCCATGCTCTGTCGTGTCGCCAGGAACCCAAGAGCGTATTTTTACACATGTCTTCGACATCGTAGACGGGCTCATTCTGGTCGGGGAGAAAGGAAAAGGAGATGGGTATGGTATTGGACTGGATCAATCGGAGAATCCCATGCGCCTTGTTTGGCTCCAACCCTGGAGATTGGTTCTAATTCATGCATTGGCGCGTACAATTATGTATCTTAATTCCGGTGTGGTATCGGC
>CAYGIL010000112.1:0-1719 GCA_964349965.1 uncultured Candidatus Saccharibacteria bacterium
CATCAAGGATGAGGTTTTCGAGTGCGAGGCGAGCGACCTGGCGACGGATAGGGTCGAATGATGAGATTACGATCGAGCCTGGGGTATCATCTACGATGAGCTCGACTCCCGCGGCGCGTTCAAAGGAACGGATATTACGGCCTTCTTTACCGATGATCTTTCCTTTGATTTCGTTATTGGCAATAGTTACTACCGTCGTCATGAGTTCGGCGGCAGTACTCTTTGCGAGGCGTTGTACTGAAGTTGCGAGGATGTCCTTTGCTCGGCGTTCAAGCTTTTCTTCGTTGCCGTTTTCGAGCTTTTGAATACGAACGATGATATCTTCTTCGTATTTCTTCTCGATGTTTTTAAGAAGCTCTTCTTTGGCTTGTTCTTCGCTTAGGTTTGAGACTTTTTCAAGTTCTTGCTGTTTTTCTTCCTCGACTTTTATTACACGCTCTTGAATTTTCTTTATATCCTCTACTTTGACTTTTATATTTTCAACTTCCTTGTCTATCTCAACCTGACGCGCATCCAAGAATTCATCTTTCTTGATGAGACGCATATCGCGCTCTCTAAATTCTTCAGCTTTTTTTCTTTCTTCTTCTTTTAATTCTGCGAGCTTGGTTTCAGAGATCTTTTTTGCTTCATCCGTGATGCGCTGTGCTTCTTCCTTTGCACTGACCATCATTTGTTTGATGTCGATCTCGATCGAACGCTTCTTGCCGAGGGCTATGATAAGACGGAGATAGTATCCAATCCCTGCGCCAAAAAGAAGCGCGCCAGCGCTTGAGAGAATTATTATTACTGTGGTACTCATAAGCTTGGATCAGCTTACAAGAACGTTCTATTATATTAGTTTACGGAAGCAGTGTATTTCTGCCTTTTTCGAGGAGATTTGTGTGTGCCTTGTCGAGGCGGGTGAATTTTTCCTTTGAATCCATCATAATATATAAAATATTCTTGTGAAACCGATATTAATTGCTAAATAATTTTGTAAATATTACAACAACAATATACCAGATTACTGATATTTTGTCTACCCGGTAGTGAGATTGCTCTACTACCGGGTCTACCTATGTTACAATACTTCCATGCATTCCGGGCTACAATCATGGAAAAATCTCGTTACCTATGCGTTTAATGCTTTTTCAACCCCTCTTTTGATTCGTACGTGGTTTGCCCCTTGGAAAATGGATTCTGATGTTAGTGCTGATTATACTCTCCTCGAGCGTGTGGTATTTTACATTATGATACGGGTCATAGGATTTGTCGCTCGGATGATACTTATATTTTTTGGTCTCGTATCTACTCTCCTTGCGGTTGTTACATTTCCTGTATTTTTAGTATTACCGATCAAGCTTTCCTCCGAATCATTCCAAAATCTCCCTAGTTTCGGCGCTTCACTTTCTTATGGAAACACGTACACACTCAACAAGCATTCCCGAGAGACGTCAGGCGCGGCGCGAGAGCGAGTGTATGGCAAGGACAAGGCTCTCCGCATGATAGGCCGCGCACTCTCAAAGGATGAGAATCCAAATGTGTTACTCGTAGGAGATACGGGTACCGGCAAATCAACTCTCGTTCGCCATCTCGGCAGGCTCGGGAAGTCAGGACTTTCTGTTTTTGGGGTGCATCATCATAGGGTCGTAGAGTTATATTTAGAGAATCTAAGTGCAGATATGTTTGATAGATGTTTGGCTGAGGCGGCGACAGCGGGAAATGTGATTTTAGTTATAG
>CAYGIL010000113.1:0-1718 GCA_964349965.1 uncultured Candidatus Saccharibacteria bacterium
AAAAGTCACAGAATCACAAACTCCTAACGTAGTTATGGATCGGTGAGAGTATTCAGAAAAAACGAAGGAACTCTTGCCGAAAATAAAAGTTGTAATACGATCTGAGTGTGACAAGAAAAGATCTTCCTGATTTTGCCGCAATGGAGTTTGACGAGAAAGTACAAATACTATTCGACTACATTCAGCAACTGGAAGCGGAAATCAAAGGCCTCAGAGAAGAAAATGCGCGTCTTAAGGGTCTATCACCAAAGCCTGTGCTATCGCCAGCAAATCCACCAGAAGTAGTTGGGGATAACCAAGAAAAGAAAAAGCGAGGCGGAAGCAAGCCTGGGACTCGCAGGTCAAAAACAAGGGAACTTGAGATACATCAAACGCAAGTGATTCAACCCGAGGGTTTGATTCCAGAGGGCTTTGTATTCAAAGGGTATCAGGAATATGTTGTCCAAGACCTGAAGATCTCGGCGTGCAATACGCTTTATAAGCTAGCAAGGTGGGAGAGCCCCGATGGGAAGAGTGTGATGGGGGTGCTTCCTAATACAATCGATGGACATTTTGGGAATCCATTACGAGGCTATATTTTATATCAACACAATCAGTGTCGAGTGACGGAGCCACTGTTATTGGAGCAATTGCATGAATTTGGAATAGAGATTTCTAGCGGCCAACTGCACGCTATTTTAACTCAAGGCCACGAGATATTTCATGAGGAGAAGCAGTCCATCTTGGAGGCCGGGTTGCAGATGTCACCCTACGTTCAAGTGGATGATACCGGTGCTCGCCATGATGGAAAAAATGGTTTTTGCACGGTGATTTGCAATCCATTTTTTGCTTATTTTGAGACAACGTATAGCAAGAGTCGGATCAACTTTTTAAACATACTAAGGGGACTGCATCAAGACTACATAATCACGGAAGAAGCCATTGAGTATGCAAAGCTACATAAATTGCCGTTGCCGCAACTCCAAGCCCTTGGGCAAGAAAGACGATTTGAGAACACTGAGGAGTGGGAAAGGTTCTTGAGGGATAACGGCATTGAGCAGATCCTGCACGTTAGGATAGCCACGGAGGCGGCATTGATTGGAAGCCTCATGGAGCATGGGTTTAATCCGAATCTGGTTATCTTGAGCGATGATGCTGGGCAGTTTAATATTTTTCTACATGCTCTGTGTTGGATTCATGCAGAAAGACTCGTTAAGAAGCTTTCACCGTATACGGAGGAGCAGGTAGCCGCAGTGGCACAGTTGCGTGCTCAGATTTGGGACTTTTACGATTGTTTGAAAGAATATAAAAATGCTCCGACCGAAGAAGCTGCCACAAAGTTGGACAAAGTATTTGATGATATTTTTCAGCAGCAAACCTGTTATACAAGCTTGAATGCGTTATTAAAACGACTGTACAAAAACAAAGCAGAACTCTTGCTTGTGTTAAGTAGACCAGAAGTTCCCTTGCACAATAATCAATCAGAGTCCGATATCCGAGAAAAAGTTCAGCGAAGAAAAATCAGCGTTACCTTTAGTAGCGCGGGCAGGAAATGTAGGGATACATTCTCGAGCCTGAAGAAAACATGTCGAAAAAATGGGATCTCTTTTTGGGAGTATTTGAACGATCGGCTCGCTGATCAATGGAAAACTGCGCCACTTTCAAGCGTTATCCGAACCCATATTCAAGCTTATACAGAACCCATTGTTGTCACATAAAATTCTCAAACCATTGACCAA
>CAYGIL010000114.1:0-1710 GCA_964349965.1 uncultured Candidatus Saccharibacteria bacterium
GACGTGCTTCTCGAGGGTATGAAGAGCGTGCCGGGGAACATCGACCTCCCGTTCACCCTCGGCATGTACTACAAGGGCAGGGGAGATGCGACCCAGGCGAAGAAATATTTGAGTAATGCATTCGCTCTCGCCCAAAAGGCGGGGAATACGTCGCGTTCGTCGGACATCCAGTCCGAAATCGACTCATTGTAGAATACCGGGAATCTTAAGTGTCCGCTGGGGGTGTGTGCTGGTATACGCTGTCTTCCATCTGTGTATGGGGTAGAATATCGGTATCGCCATGGACCCGCTCAATACCTCATTTTTTAAGTTCCTCTTTGGGTTCGTGGGTATTCTCGTCCTCGGCTTCATCTCTTTCTTCATTGTAAACTACTACGACGCGAAGGACGCCGTAAGTATTAGTACCGCGGCCGTCGAGTTTGCCGAGTAGGAAAGCATGTCTCCTCTGCAAAGTCTTCAAGCGCAGTTGAAAAGTCCGCGTACGTGGGCAGCTGTCGCAGTGGCATTCCTCGTTGCCGTCGGCTTCGTGTACTACAAAAACTCAGCCGAATTTGACCCGGGGGTGGATGTGCGATCTTTCACATCTGTGGATCAACTCGAAGATTTCTACAAAAATCTTTCAAAGGTTTACGAAAAAGATACGTACGGCGGGAAGACTCCAGAGGAGACTCTTCAACTTTTTGTCGAAGCGCTTAAACAGGGAGACACCGAACTTGCAGCGAAATATTTTATTCCGGAAAAACAAAAAAAAGAGGCAGAGGAACTAGCAAGTGGGATGAAGAGTGGCGGAGTTAATCTACTACTGTCGGTTTTAAGAAAAGAAAGGAGAGGAAGCTATCTTGATGATGAGCATTTTTATGAGGCCAATACTTTTGATGAAAATAATGTTGCTGAATTTAGTTTTAGATTAGTTTTTAATCCGTATACAAATATATGGAAAATAGAAAGTCTATAATCTTTCTATCATTTTTGCTACTTACTTTACCATTTTTTACTGATGCTTATAAACCGGAAACTACCCACAAGGGTTTAACTTATAACGCAATCAATTTCTACGAGCATTTTAATCCAAACACTTTCACTGAGATAGACAGAGTATCTATAGAGAAAGGTGCCGTAGATGAAGATGGTGGGGCGCGTGCTCTGAATCATTTTTACGACCCGGTCTACAATAAAGGGATACTGCCTACCTCCCTCACCTCTAAGAGGTGGGCGTTGGACACTCTGGCGCAGGCAAACTCGAGTGTTGTGTATTCGGCGACACTCGGGAATATAGCGAATGCTTATTTTGGCTCAGAGACTGATTATTCGTGGGAAAGGGCAATCTATGAGTACGTGCACGGCAACCGTGCGCGTGCCCTGGAAAGTCTTGGGCATATACTGCATTTAGTTGAGGACGCCGCAGTTCCGGACCACACGAGGGGTGATGCCCACCCGGATTTCTTTTGGAGAGATATGTTTGCACAGGAGAGTCCTTATGAAAATTTCACCAACAAATTCAATGAAGATAATATAAGAATTTTTGACAGTCTGATAAAAGAAGGGCAAAAACATCTTTCCTTTGACTCATTAGAAGAATACTTTACAGTACTTGCTGGTTATTCAAATAGTAATTTTTTTAGCAAGAACACTATTTTTGATAAGAAATACAAAAATCCGACGATTGTTTTTGAAAGAACTGAGAAGCTGAGTAGTGGTGAGTTCTATAAC
>CAYGIL010000115.1:0-1674 GCA_964349965.1 uncultured Candidatus Saccharibacteria bacterium
CCCATCTCCCATTCGTCTAATCCTTCGTTTAAATTGCGATCGAGGTAAAAGCCCCTTTCGGAGAGTTCGCCAACTAATATTTCAAAAGCGTATATTAAGTTTCGGTCACATATTGCTAAAGCAGCGGTGGGGTCACTTCCTTCAAGGTGATAAATTGGTATCTTCCCATCCTCTCGATTCAATTTGATGAGTTCCGTTACCCCCCGAATAATCGCATCTTGCTTTGATAGTTCACGGTTCATAATTGCTCCTTCCTATTTGGATTTCTAGCTTTGTGTTTCACTGACCACCCCCTGAATTCCCAACGCAAAAACCTTCCCAAAAGACTCTGCCGTTGAGTTAGATAACGTTCCGTGGACTGACGGACAAAACTGAAACTTACAACGCTTTACCTTTTTGGCTCGAGCTCGACGTCTATTCTTGGTGCGTTTTTGTTTAGAGACGCAGGCCTTGCAATGACTTTCTCGCCCAAGCACCCCGCGCTTATTGCGGTCAAACCTTGGAAGCGGTTTCCACTTACAGCATCGAGTGCAGGCCTTTCCTTCTGCCGGGACGGCGAGCTGTGGCTGCGTTATAAGTCCTGCGCCATCAGAAATAAAGTATCCACTCTGGGATGCCCGCATATATTTAGTCTTTGTCGGGAAATGAAAATATCCGCCGAAGGCGGTCTATAATATGTCCCGACAGAGACGTGTCCTGAGCGAAGCGAAGGATCTCGACGCGGAACTATATGCCTACGCGATGAGATCCTTCGCTTCGCTCAGGACACGTTCCTGTCGGAAAAACACTTTGGTTTCGCCCTTTGGGCGATTTATTTTCATTTCCCGACAAGAACTATTTAACCGGAATATTTTGTTAATACTGCTTATTGTTGGGGATAATCACACCAGTAATTTTGTTGGGTGCCATTCCCATGGCATCAGCACGGGTTTTTTAGTGAGAATGTTGGTTAGAGTATCAATTAAATACGCGCGAGCGTCGACTCCGTGCATTTTGCAAGTTTCTAGAACCGAGTACCAGATGGCAGCAACTTCTGCAGTTTTAAGAGAGTGGGAGCCATAATGATTTTTTCTTCCTACAACCGGATTACGTAGTGCACCTTCAATGGCATTGGTATGCCACGGCACTTCTGGGTCCGAAAGAAATACAATAAGTCCAGCCCAAAGCTTTTGCGTGTATTTGACTGCTTTGCCGAGTGAGGATTTTGGCAAAACTATACTATAAGAATCAAGCTTATCTTTGATAGCATCAATAATTGGTTTTACGTCCACTTGTCTGACGCGAAGTATTTCTTCATTTGTCTTATTCAAGATTTTCTTTTCGATTTCACTTAAAAGTTTGATTTGTGCGATAAAGTATTTAGCTTCTTCTGGAAAATTTGTTTCTGCGTTGATGAACTTTCGCCTCACGTGACACCAATCATTGGCAAGCTTAAGCGTCGGTGATGCGAGCGTTTTGTAGCCCGCATACCCATCGGTAAGAAGCACCCCTGAAATACCGTCTAAAAAGTTGCCAGCCACGACACTTGACCTGGAATCATAGATTTCAAAGAGGGTACATAAGGGATTTCTTACTCCCCAGAGATAGAATTTTTTCTTTTTGCTCTTAGTATCTTTTTTACTTAAATTCCCCCACGGCGTTTCATCTGCCAAATGCACTCGGTGCTTTTTAAGC
>CAYGIL010000116.1:0-1517 GCA_964349965.1 uncultured Candidatus Saccharibacteria bacterium
TCGCTCCGTGCATACTTCCACTTTTACCAGTTATAGTTGGACGTTCTATTACTGATCCTACTCTGAGCAGGCGACGAGCCTTTGTGGTTATTATGTCCTTGGGGGTATCAGTTATACTCTTTACGCTCATACTCAAAGCTACGTCACTTCTCGTAGACATTCCACAAGACTTTTGGAAATACATTTCCGGCGGGATAATTTTAATCTTTGGTATCGTAACTCTTTTCCCGAGTTTGTGGGAGAGGATTTCTCTGGTCGGTGTGCTTAACCGAAAATCAAACGAAACTCTCGCGAAGGGATATCAGAAAAATAGTTTCTGGGGAGACGTTACTGTCGGGGCATCACTCGGTCCGATCTTTTCAGCCTGTAGCCCGACGTATTTTGTGATACTTGCGACCGTGCTTCCGGTGAGTCCGTTTGTCGGAATGATTTATCTTTTTACGTATTGTATCGGTCTTTGTTCTGCGCTTTTTATCATCGCCCTTCTCGGGCAGAAGGTACTTCTAAAGTTAAACTTTGCGACGGATTCACATGGCTGGTTCAAGCGTACGCTCGGGATTATTTTTATCATCGTTGCGCTCGGAATTCTCACTGGGTATGACAAGAAACTTCAGACCTCGCTTCTCGATGCAGGATTCTTTGATGTGACTAAGATTGAACAGGATTTATTGGATGAGGATACTAGTGTGAAGGATAAAGAAATCTTAAAAGACTTTCTTGCCGTTTCAGAAAAAGAAAAGAAATTTGTTTCTGCGCCTGATTTAAGTTCCATCGACGGATACATAAATACTGATGGTAAACCGATAACTATCAGGGAATTCAAGGGAAAAAAAGTGGTACTCCTTGATATATGGACATATAGTTGTATTAATTGCCAACGTACACTCCCGTATTTGAATGACTGGTATAAAAAATACGAAGACGAAGGGCTCGTGATCATAGGTCTTCATACGCCAGAGTTCGCGTTTGAGCATATACAGAAAAATGTCGAGGACGCAGTAGAAGAATTTGGCGTAAAATATCCAGTAGTACTTGATAATGACTTTTCCACTTGGCGTGCATACCGGAATCAGTATTGGCCTCGAAAATATTTGATCGACATTGATGGGTACATAGTTTACGATCATGCGGGGGAGGGAGAGTATGACGTCACGGAGCGTGAGATCAAGCGTGCGCTTCTTGAGCGTAAAGAGCGTTTGGGGCTCGATATGAGTATAGACGAAAGTATCTCTGATCCTTCGGGAAAAGTTATTGTAGATTCACGAAGTGTGCAAAGTCCAGAGATATATTTTGGCTCTGATCGCAACGAGCGTTTAGTGAATTTCCCATCTAACGGTAACAATTTTACCCTTCCAAAAGATTTTGACAAGAATAAACTTTATTTAGGCGGTGAGTGGTCATTTACTCCTGAGTACGCTACGAACAAAGGTGTCGCAGAAATCGTATTCAAGTACGAATCAAAGGATGTCTACATGGTTGCGCACTGAGAAAAGGGCGCAGACGTCGAAGTATATATT
>CAYGIL010000117.1:0-1510 GCA_964349965.1 uncultured Candidatus Saccharibacteria bacterium
AAGCAATATATATATATGCTGTTTTTAGAGGTAGAAAACATGAAGATAAAAAGATGCAAACCGGGGGTGAAATATTTCATCCCCCTCTGGATGGTAGCATATGGCGAGGTCGCCGAGACCTACACCTGCTACCAGACCGAAAGACAGGCCGAGAGAGACTGGCCTGGCAGAACGCTGATAGCGTTCTGCGTGGAAAACTCCCCTGAGGGAGTCCGGTACTTTCGTTCCTGGGCCAGTAATGGCGTGGGAAAGAAAATACCCATCGACCGCAAAGGGGTAGACTACGATTAACTCCTTTGCGAAAGGAGTGGTGAGTGCTTATTATACAGCGCTCACCACTTTTTTATTATCATCTACACAGGGTTCCCTTGTTGTTCACTCTTTCCTTAAAAATAAAGGTTGTTCGGGCTTCTTGTTTTCTTTAATTAATTTTTTAAGAGTTTCGTTTGTTTCGGGCATGATTGGATTAAGCATCCTCGCTATGTCATATAAGCGCACGACCATATTAGAAATTAATTCCTTGCCTTTTTGCTCATCTATTTTTACCACCTTAAAAGGCTCTGTTTCTTGAATAAATTTATCAAGGTCACCTATTTTATTCCAAACATAGTCGGTAGCCTGTTTGATTTCAAATTTTTCAAAAAAAGAAAAACATTCTGTGAAATCAGAAGTCTCAAGTGTCTCTGGACATTTATCTAAATACTTTTCTGAAAGAGTCAAAATACGTGATGCAAGATTCCCTAAGCCGTTTGCAAGGTTTGCATTATATGCATCTTTAAATCTCTCTATGGTAAACGGACTGTCTTCGAAAGAAGAAATTTCGCGAAGAAGAAAATACCTCAGTGCATCAGTACCGTATTCCTCTACAATTTCATTTGGATTAATGACGTTACCGAGAGACTTCGACATCCTCACCCCACCTTCACCCGTAATAAAGCCGTGGTATAAAATAGTTTTTGTTGGAGGCAAGCCCGCGGAGAGTAGCATGCCTTGCCACATGACTGACTGAAACTTAACCATATCTTTACCAGCAGTTTGAATATTGTATCCATCTCTCCAGAACTTTTCGAATTTCTCCTTATCATCAGGCCAACCAAGACTTGAGATATAGTTCACAAGCGCATCGAACCACACATACATGACCTGTGTATCATCCCCCGGTATTGGAACCCCCCACATAAAACGCTCTTTATTACGAGAAATTGAAAAGTCTTCCATTGAGTTCTGTACAAACTCGAGAGCCTCAACTCTGCGCCATTCTGGGAAGATTACCCTTTCGCCAGCTAGATAATTTAAAAGTTCAGTTTTATATTTTGTGATATTAAAAAAATAATTTTCTTCTTCAACGATTTCGGGAATAAGAGTCGGATGAAACTCACATTTCCCATCAATAAGATCTTTTTCCATTATAAACTTTTCACAACCAACACAATATAATCCTTTATATTTCTTTTTATAAATATCTCCCTTTGCATCACACAAACGCCAAAATTCTTGAGCAGCTTTAATG
>CAYGIL010000118.1:0-1502 GCA_964349965.1 uncultured Candidatus Saccharibacteria bacterium
ATAAGTATTTTTTTATCTTTATATTTACCTTCGATTTCATAAATAAAGTCTCCCATGCGTCGCTTTACATCAAGGAGCGACTCGCCCCCGTCCATCGGCTGAAGGAATCGTTCACGTTCATCCGTAAACATCTCACGGTACTTTTCCCAAGGTTTACCTTCAAATTTTCCAGCATCTACTTCTACAAGCCGTTTATCAAAAATAATTTGTTCATCTTTGATACGCAAAACGTCTTTTAATATCTCTAGGGTCTCCTTGGTACGCATGAACGGAGACGCAAATACGAGATCAATACCGAGACCACGGAGAGTCTCAGCCGTTATCGCCGCCTGTTCACGACCCTTTGGAGTAAGGTGATCAACAGTATCGATATGCGAAGACACAGAACCATGCATACCATACCGTACGTTACTCTCTGCTTCACCGTGACGCATGACGAGATAAGTGTTGCCAGACTTCTTTGTTTTATTGCGAAGCTCTTCTGTACTTCCAACAACTTCTATTTTTTTACACGAATTACAGCTCCACACCGGAAGCGGAGTACCCCAATAACGTTCTCGTGATATCGCCCAATCTTTGATCTCACGAAGCCATTCACCAAAACGTCCATCGCGAGTGTATGCCGGCTCCCAATTTATCTTTTTATTTTCACTGATTAGCTTTCCTTTTACTTTCGGATCCGACATCCGTATATACCACGAATCCCGAGCGTAGTAGATAAGTGCAGTTTTACAACGCCAGCAGTGCGGATACGAGTGCTCGTAATTTTCCTTTTTGAAAAATAAATTATTTTCAGTTAAATACTTGATGATATCAACAGTAAGAGTTGGCTTTCCGTTCTCATCAGTTTCTTTAACAAACCGCCCCTCTAGAAATCCAGTACCAGCAATAAACTTCCCTTCGAGATTTACAAGGTGATGCTTCGGAAGCCCTACCTTCGTACCGAGCACAAAGTCGTCCTGACCATACATGACTGCAGTATGCACGACACCTGTACCGTCCTCAGTCGTCACAAAGTCTGCAGAATATATCTTGAATGCATTTTCGAGTTTTGATCTTTCAGCGCCCTGAATCGTTTCCTCAAGATATGGGAAAAGTGGCTCATATTCGAAACCAACCAATCCCCTCCCTTCGAATTCCGCGACAACTTCTGGATTTTCACCTAAAAGCGAAAGTCTTTCTTTCGCGAGAATTAATATTTCGTCACCTAATTTTACCTTTACATAAGTTATATTTTCTCCCACTGCAAGCGCCACGTTCCCCGGGAGAGTCCACGGCGTCGTTGTCCAAACGAGTATATAAGTGTTCTCTTCGTCTTTTAATTTAAATTTCACGTACAACGACAAATCCTTTACATCTTCATACCCCTGTGCAAGTTCGTGCGAAGATAAGGCCGTACCACAACGCGGACACCAAGGCACAACTTTATAATCTTTGTATAAAAGTTTTTGTTTATCTACATGCTTCACTACGTTCCATAGTGACTCGATGTAGTCGTTGTG